>NZ_JACJDN010000666.1:0-2092 GCF_014163565.1 Pseudoalteromonas sp. SR45-5
CGCTAGAGAAATACTCCAGCGGCTTTATTTATACGTATAAAACCGGCTAATTTAGCTGATTAAGAAAGAGTATAAGAAGCAAGTTGTGCGTTACTTGCAAGAACAGTGTTTAGGTTTTCTAAAACTGTTTGCGAAGTTACGTTTTCAGAAGTAAATACTGAAGAAAACTGTGCTTGAGCAAGCGCGTTGAATGCTGCTTTATCTTGATCTGCAACACCCCAAGCTTCAGCTAGAGTAGCTAAAGTTTCGCCTTCACCTTTTGACATATCACGAGCAAGTTGCTCCATGTTACCGTCAATGAATAAAGCAATTTTTTCTGAAGACGTTACTGTACCAGTACCATCACAACCTAAAGTACCAAAAGTGATACCAAAAGTTTGGTTACCAGAAGTACCGTTTGTTGTAGCGCCTAAAATTTTAACGCCTTTACCTTGCTGACCTGCAAATAACATAGAACCAAGACCACAACCAATATCTTGGTCAGCCATTGCATTTGAGAAAGGTAGTAAAGATAGTGCAGCTACTGCGATTAGTTTTTTCATTTTCATAAATCCATATATGATTGTCTTTATTTAGGGTAAATAAAGTTCGCGAAAGATTCTAACAGACTTGTAGAGAAAAAGAACAGCTTAAAATATGAATATTTTACACTCTAATTTCTCTACTATATTAAAGCGAAAGCTGGGAGAAACTAGACCAGCTCAATAATTTTTTATTGAACTGGTGGCGGCTTTTTACTTCTTGGGGCACCTAACAAAATACAGGTATGGCAAATACATACAGATAAAAATGCACTAATACCTAGTGCACCACCGTAGCCGTCAAGTTTTGGTACAAGAAATTCAAATAATATTGAAAACAAAACAGATGAGCTTACTACGGTATAAATACCAAAACGATGCGGGGCGCTCATGCCAATAAATGTACCGCCAAAAAATATAATCGCGTATAAATCGGGGTTTAAATTCAATGCGCTAAAAATTAAGTAAGCAATAATAGAAAGTGAAGAGGATGCTCTTATACCATCAAAGCGACTATGTTTAGCTAAGTAAAACGTTAAAAAAGCACCAAGCAGTACAAGTAACGGGTATTCAATACTCATAGTACGATTCCTTTAGCTAATACAAAAAGTGCCACGCTTGCAAAAGCGACACTACCAAGTTTGCCACCAAAGCCTGTAAACATATTCATAGTAAGCACATACAAACTTGAGCCAATAAGCGAAATAATAGCAATTTCCCAGTAACTGGTAATTAAATGGGTTGAACACATACCGGCAAAACTACCAGCATAAATTGCAGCATAAGGATGGTTTTTATAACGCGCAGGAAAAGGAATAAAAGAGCCAATAAGCCCCGTTAGCGCGGCAGAAATTACTAAAGGCAGTGCAAAAGTAGTGTGCATAGCAAAGCAAGCTACAAAGCCTAAAAAGAAAGTAATGAATTTTAAAAGTAAGAATTTAATCATAGCGGCGCATTTTAAACTAATCCTTTTACGCTTTCTAATACTCTCTAACAAATAAATGTTATAAGTAATTACACATTTAAAAAGCGTGTTTTTTAAAAGACTTTTAGGTATTAAATATGCTTAATATCGTTGCTGTTAATGTTCTATAAATCACAAATTATGTATAATGGCGATAATTTAATGTATTAAAGTGTTAACCAAGGGTTATTTATGTCTAACTGTTTGCATCTGGCTATTCCGGCTGGCGATTTAAAAGTGGCTAAAGCGTTTTATTGTGACGTACTAGGCTGTAAAACGGGTAATAGTGAAGAAGGTCGCTGGGTAGATATAGATTTTTGGGGCAATGAACTTACCTTACACCAAAGCGTTGAGCGCCTACCAACAGTTCGCCATGATGTTGATATGGGAGCTGTGGCAGTACCTCACTTTGGGATTCACCTATCTGAAGGTGAATTTAACGGGTTAAAAACACGTATTGAAGATGCGGGTATTGAATACCTAGATAAACCATACCGCCGTTTTATTGGTGATGAGTTTGAGCAAGAAACGTTTTTTATTGAAGATCCAAATGGCAATGTGCTTGAAATGAAAACCATGGTAAACCCAGAGGTTTTATTTAAAAAAG
>NZ_JACJDN010000667.1:0-2091 GCF_014163565.1 Pseudoalteromonas sp. SR45-5
GTCGGCCCCTTCATTATAAATATCATTAACAACGCCAACTACTTTATGTTTTACTTTTCCAGTATCAAACTGGGCTAATAAATAAGCTTGGCTTAGTTCTGTGCCTGCAAAGTATTGATCCCATAAAGCGCTGTTAACGACAATGTTTTGGTACTGTTGCCATTGCACACTTTGCCCAGAAATAAGCTTAGCGCCAATAGTTTTAAAGTAATGCGGGCTCACTCTATGGCTTGCGGTACTGGCGCTTTTAACCGAACTGATAGCTTGTCCGGTAACGGTGTACCATGCACTAAACCCACTGCGATCTGATAGTGGCGGGGCAGAGCTAAGTGATACTTCTTCAATAATGGGCAGTGAATTTAATTGCTGAATTAATTGTTGAGCAGAGTTATTTGCATTAAAGGCCTCGCTAGGTGATTGTGGAAAACTAAAGCTGGCAATTAGAATATTATCTGCATTAAAACCCATACTTTTATTATTTAAATTAATCTGGCTGTAAATAACCAAACTACTAATGTAAACACTTGTAATAGCAAGGCTAGTAAGTAACGAAAGCAATGAGAACACTTGTACTTTTTCGCTTGTTGTTGCACTTTGGCCGCGTCCAATACTGCTGTGTACCCACCTTCGCTGAAAATAACTAAGCGCCGATAAAAAAGTAATAATAACTATGTAAAATACCGCCAGCGTAAATAATGAAAAAGAGCTGCTTAGCTTATTCAGGCTTGGTAATAAAATTGCGCTAATGCGGTCGCTCAGTGGATACAAAACGCACATTACAATAATAAGTAGTAGGCTTGTGAGTGCAATATCAATAATTTGCTGCACAAAAATGTGTGTGTTATTGGCTCCACATAGTTTGCGTATAGTTTCTTCTTGTTGCTTTTTAATTGACTCTGCACAGTAAAATGCACAAAAGGCAATAAAGCTAAATGAGAGTAAAATATAATAAAGTAACTGCAATAAGTTTAGGCGCTTTATTATTTTATTAAAGTGAGTAGGGCTAACGCCAATACCATCACTAAACTTAAGTTCGGTGTTATCAAATATAAACATTTCGTTTTGTAAGTGCTTATTTAGCAAGCTTAAAAAGAGTGTTTTATTTTTAACGTTTCCTAAAATATACGTAAATGTATCTGGGGTCAGGCTACTTTCTTGAGGCAAAATGCGCTTGAGTTGCGAGTAAGAAATAAGGAGTTTAGGTTCATAGGCACGTTTAAAGCTTTTAAACTCTTTTGGCATTACAGCAACAATGTTTATGCTCTTATTATTAACAGCAAGCTGTTTGCCAATAATATCAGTGACACCTTTAAAATGAGTATGCCAAAACGAATAGCTAATGGCGGCACTTAGTGCGCTGCCTTGTTTTGGGAAATCTAGCTTCTCAAAGCTGCCTAAAGCAGGAATGATACCTAATTGTTTATAACCCCCCGATATAAAGCTTACCTTAACAGGCTCGCTATCATGATTAACCGAAAGCTTTAATGATAAATCAATAGAGCGTTCAAAAACGCCGACTAAATCTTGGTGCAATAAGGTTATTTCATCAAAAATGTACTCATCAACGGGTAAGTCATTTTGAGTGTCACTTAAGTAAACTTGTTTAATGTTGTGGATGTTATTTATTGCCGTGTGATCGGCTGATAAAAACTGACTATGAATATTATTTATATTTAAAATTAAACACAAAGGAATACTCAGCAACAAACAGCTAAGCCATAATTTAGTATTTTGCTTAGCATATTTTAGCCAGTTTAAGGTCAGATCAGTAATTAAGTTCAGCATCAAAAACCTTGCGCACTAAGCTGTCCGTCTTGAATATACAAACGCGTTTTTGCTGTTTTAGCATGGTTTTCATCATGTGTTATTAAGCAAATTGTTTTGCCATCGTCGTTTAGCTTATTGAGTAACTGATATATTTGTTCGCTATTACTCGAATCTAAATTACCCGTTGGCTCATCGGCTAAAATAATAGAAGGCTCATTTATTAATGCTCTAGCAATAGCAACTCTTTGTTGTTGCCCGCCTGACAATTGGCTTGGCTTTCTATCAATAAACTCCAGCATATTTACTTTATTAAGCGCAGCTTCT
>NZ_JACJDN010000668.1:0-2091 GCF_014163565.1 Pseudoalteromonas sp. SR45-5
GGTTAACGTAAAAAAGAATGTTTGCTCTATATAGTTATAAATTTTCATGAAACCACTCATTATGCTCAAGCCCTACGATTGTTATTTAAGTGAGGGGAATGTAAGTTAGCCTTTTTGTAACGACAACAAGTAAGCTTTGGTTCGCGCTGGGTAATTTGTAAAAATTCCGTCTATGCCATACTCAAGCATTAGCGCTATATCTTCTTCCCTATCGACTGTATAAGCATAAATCTTTAGGCCTCTTTTTTTTGCATCCTCTGCAAAGGCCTTATTTATAAAGGTTTTATCTGCATGTACGCTATAAGCGTTTAAATCACTAGCAAACTTTGCATAGTTAATTGGAATAGAAGAAGTAAGGGCGCCTATTTTAAGCCATGGTAGCTTGTTTTTAAGCCACTGTAGTTGATGATGATCAAACGATGATACTAAAATATTGGTTTTCGATATTTTTTTAGCTTCAATGTTTTGTTCTAATAGAGCCACAAACCTTTCTAGTGCAAACGTGTGTTTAAGCTCAATATTTAATAAAGATTTATTGTTATTCCAATCAAACAGCTGCTGAAGAGTAGGAATTTTTTCACCATTTCCAGCATCAAGCTTAGAGAGCTCATGAGCGGTAAAGTTACTCACCCTGCCTTTACCGCTGGTGGTTCTATCAAGCCATGAATCGTGTATTACCATGTAATCATCGAAGGAACTTTGAATATCTACTTCAATACCATCAACACCTACTTTTAACGCTTCTAAAATAGCGCTTTTGGTGTTTTCAGGAAAATCCCCACTGGCACCACGGTGTGCAAATACTTTCATTGTCGAGCCTTTTTAGTGATTGACCACGTTTCAAAACAAGCGGCACTCACTATGAGTGCTCCACCAACTAACGTCATAACAGTAGGACGTTCATGAATAATTACTATAGCCAGTATGGTGCCATAAAGTGGCTGCAAGCAAGAAATTAACCCCGCAGTTGCCGCTGATAAATGCTTTAAACTTGCTGCAAATAACGAGTGCGGTGTAGCTGTAAATATAACACCCGCTACAGCAATTAAAATCAGGTCATGATTACTAACCTCATACACTGGTACTTCTATAAATGCACACAACATAATGCTTGCCACTAAGGTTTGATAAAACATCGTTTGCGGCCCGCCATATTGGCTAAAGTAGCGCTTATGAGTAATGTTTCTTATTGAAAAAAACAATGCTGATATCACACCTGTTATTACACCTAGGGTTACATCATCGCCCAAGTTTGCACTTGGTACTAATAAGTAAATACCTAAAACAACCACCGCTGCACTTATTATATCTTTTGCTTTTGGCCTGCTTTTATTAAATAAGGGTTCTAAAAACACCGTCATTACGGGGTAGCTAAAAAATGCCAGCATTCCAATAGTTATACCGGCCATTTGCATACCAGCAAAATAGGTAACCCAGTGAATACCCACCGCAACACCTAAAAATAACGCAATAAGATAGTCTTTAGGTTTGTTGAGTTTAATTTGTTTTTTTTGAAAATAAAGCATGGCTAAAATAGCCATTCCTGCAATTGCAGTTCTGTAAACGGTAATATCTAAAGCATTTAAACCAATAAGTTTGGCAAATAGAGCGGTCCCGCCAAAAAGTAATACCGCTATGTGTAAATAAATTAAACTTTGTTGCTGAGGCTGCATTTAGTTTCCTTGTTGTACTTTTTGAATATATTAACATTGCTTAAAAATTCTTAAGATGAATTTTTTACCGCATGACAAAAGTCATTAAAGTTGATGACACTTCACACTCTTATTATTTTTGTACGCGGGCATAGTTACCTTACTCAACAGGAGGTAATTATGAATTCTTTAATTTTAATCAGCTTAACTATTAATGAAGTGCTAGAGGCGTTAAGTTTTACTATTACGTACGCAGATTGCTTTATGCTGGTATGCATTTTTATGTTATTTATATTTATTAATAAAAATAGTGCTATAAGTAAAAATAATATGCCAGAGGTATTAGTATGAGCTCGTTAAGCAGCTTTTCTCAACAAAGCGATAAAGGTTTTTGGAAATATGGACATTTAATTTTTACCGGCTTTTATTTACTCCCGCT
>NZ_JACJDN010000669.1:0-2089 GCF_014163565.1 Pseudoalteromonas sp. SR45-5
GATTACTCAGTTACGATAGTTACGTATTTACGGTTTAAAGGACCTTTTTGTTCAAACTGAACTTTACCATCTGCTTTTGCGAAGATAGTGTGGTCTTTACCGATACCTACGTTAGTACCAGGGTGGAAACGAGTTCCACGCTGACGAACAATGATGCTACCTGCTAGAACTGATTCGCCACCAAAACGCTTAACACCAAGGCGTTTGCTTTCTGAATCGCGACCGTTACGAGTACTACCAGCTGCTTTTTTATGTGCCATTTCTAAGTACCTCTAATTAAGCGCTAATGCTAGTGATTTTAACTTCAGTGAACCATTGACGATGGCCCATTTGCTTACGAGAATGCTTACGGCGTCTAAATTTAACAACCTTAATCTTCTCACCGCGACCATGTGAAACAACCTCAGCTGTTATCTTGCCACCGTTTACGAACGGTACACCGATCTCGATTTTCTCACCATCAGCAACTAAAAGTACTGAATCAAATTCTACTGCCGCACCAGTTTCAACGTCTAATTTTTCAAGACGAATCGTTTGACCTTCAGTCACACGATGCTGTTTACCACCACTTTGGAAAACCGCGTACATAATTAACTCCGTCTGTGCACCCTCAAATCGGCGCAACTAAAATATTCTTCGATAGGGCGCGAAGTTTACGCTAACGCGAAATAACTAGCAAGCCTATTTTGTAATTAAAATGAATAAAAAGTAGCTGCTTTGAGAGCAATTCAATATTTACCCCATTTTATATTAATTGGCCCTTTTGCCAAGCGCTTTTTAACTCTTAGCCGAAATAAATTAATGTACTCAAATATGACCCTCACAGCTCAATATCTAAGCACACCATAAACTCTATATTGATTATCAATTAATCAGTTATCTTGGCTAATTCAGTCTAAATTAAGTACTTTAATAGTGTTTTTTCAATCAATCGTCACAAAATATCGAGCTAGTGCATTTTTTGTTGTACAATCTGCGCCGTTCACACATAAAAATTGGCTCGGAGATCAATGGATATAAAAGCTATCCAGGCGTTAATCGAAAGCGATATGAATGACGTCAATCAACTTATACATGCGCAAATGCGCTCAGATGTGGCGTTAGTTAATCAGCTTGGTTTATATATAGTTAGCAGTGGCGGCAAACGCGTTCGTCCAATGCTGGCTATTTTAGCAGCCAAAGCGCTCGGTTATCAGGGTAAAGATCACATAACACTTGCAACAATTGTTGAGTTTATCCATACAGCAACGCTATTGCATGATGATGTTGTAGATGAATCAAACTTACGACGTGGCACGCCTACAGCAAATGCTGAATTTGGTAATGCTGCTAGCGTATTGGTTGGTGACTTTATTTACACTCGCTCATTTCAGCTTATGGTTGGCCTTGGAAAAATGCAGATTATGCAAGTACTTGCCGATGCAACAAACATTATTGCTGAAGGTGAAGTATTGCAGCTGATGAACTGCAATGACCCAGATACGACTGAAGCCAGCTATATGCAGGTTATTTACTCTAAAACGGCTAAATTATTTGAAGCAGCTACAGGCCTTGCTGCCATTATCACAGAGCAAGACCAAGCGACACTTGATGCACTAAACCTATACGGTATGCATTTAGGTACTGCGTTTCAACTAGTAGATGACGTACTCGATTACAATGCAGATGCTGAGCAGCTAGGTAAAAACATTGGCGATGATTTAGCAGAAGGCAAACCAACCCTTCCGCTTATTTATGCTATGCAACATGGTAGCGAGCAGCAAACACAGCTCATTCGTGATGCAATAGAACACAGTAATGGTATGGAGCATTTAGAAGAAATTTTAACTGCACTAAAACAAACTAATGCGCTTGAGTTTACAATGCAAAAAGCAGAGCTTGAGGCCGAAAAAGCCATTGCCTGTTTAGACTTTTTAGCTGAGTCTGACTATAAGCAAGCACTTATAAGCCTTGCCCGTATTGCGGTTGACCGCGACCACTAGTTTTAACTAGTTACACAGTGTGACATTAATTCTGAGCAATAAAAAAGCCTGCAAATGCAGGCTTTTTTATATACCAATTTTATCAAAACATTAAGCATTCTTTCGGG
>NZ_JACJDN010000066.1:0-10392 GCF_014163565.1 Pseudoalteromonas sp. SR45-5
TTCGATACCGTCGTCAAAAGCGTAAACAACCTTTTATGGGGAGAAGGGCAAGTACTTATTTATATACTCTTGTTTACGGGGGTATGGTTTTCAGTACGACTAAAAGCAATTCAAATACTTAAATTTAAACATATGTTTAGCCTTTTAAAAGGCAGTAGCAAATGTAAAAAAAACGACATTTCATCATTCCAAGCATTGTGTACAGGGCTTTGCGCACGAGTAGGCACTGGTAATTTAGCCGGTGTGGCTGTGGCAATTTCACTTGGCGGCAGCGGTGCAATATTTTGGATGTGGGTAATAGCCATATTGGGTATGGCTACAGGCTTTGCTGAAAGCGTACTTGGGCAAGTATATAAAGTGCGCGATAGTGGCGGCGAGTTTAGAGGCGGCCCTGCATATTATATTCAACAAGGTTTGGGTAGCCGAGCATTTGCAATTGTGTTTGCCGCGTGTTTGTTTTTAGGTTACGGCTTTACGTTTAGCGCAATGCAAACTAACACAATTACCGACGCACTTAATTACGCGTTTGAAGTTCCTACATTTTATTCAGGCCTGGTCATTACCGTACTAGCCGGCTCAATTATACTCGGTGGCTTTAAAGCAATTGCCCGATTTGCAGAGCGTGTTGTGCCAATAATGGGCATTGTGTTTGTACTTGCTGCCGTAATTATTACTATTATAAATTTCACGCAAGTACCTGCCATGCTTAAAGATATATTTTTATCGGCGTTTGGTTTACAAGAAGCTGGGGCTGGTGCAATGGGCGCAGCCATTAAAAACGGTATACAACGTGGTTTATATTCTAATGAGGCCGGTGCAGGTAGTGTGCCGCATGCTTCAGCAAGTGCCAGCCCTATTCCTAATCACCCTGTAACGCAAGGTTACATACAAATGCTAGGCGTATTTTTCGATACAATAGTACTGTGTAGCTGTACCGCGGTGATCATTTTATTAGCCGATATAGACATAAGCGGTGAAATGGAAGGCATTCGTTTAACACAAAGCGCGATGACCGCTCATTTAGCACAAGGTGGTGTTTACTTTGTAGCAGCCGCTATAACCTTATTTGCTTTTACATCGGTAGTGGCAAACTACGCCTATGCAGAGAGCAACTTGCACTTATTTAAGCTCGACAACAAAGTAGGGCGCGGCATTTACACTTTGCTTTATTTATCAATGATGTTGTGGGGCGCGTCGGCCACCTTAAAAGAAGTCTGGGATTTAGCCGATATTGCCTTAGGGTTAATGACAGTGGTTAACGTTATCGCTATTATACTGTTAACGCCGACTATTTTGTCTGTTACGAGCGATTACCACGCACAAAGAGACAAAGGTTTAGAGCCCGAATTTAAAGTAAAAGATGTAAAAGTACAGGGCAAATGCGAAGACGGCATTTGGGACTAGTTCAGCACACTTAACTACAAAAAGCGGTTTTATGGCAACATAAAACCGCTTTTTACTTTGCATAAATATTCACTTTCAGTATTGTAAAAATAACAGAAGCAACCAAAATAAAAGGCACAATTTTTTAGATGATCGAGATTCACGCAGGGAAAACAGCGGCTAAAATTATTAACGAACAGGGCTTTAAACCTGAACTTTTCACCTCTTTTTTAGGTGCAAGTGGCGGTCCTAAATGGTTTACATTATTTGGGTTAGATAAATATATTTTTGGTGAATTTTTTAAAAACCGTACCCAACCACTTAATTTAATTGGCTCATCTGCCGGCGCTTTTCGCTCTGCGTGTTTTGCACAAAACGATCCCGTTGCTGCCATTGAGCGCTTAGCAAAATCGTATTCGCAAACGCGATATTCAAGTAATAAACCAACACCAAGTGAAATAACAATAAAAGCGCGCGCATTACTTGAAGATGTTTTTGGCGATAACGGCGTAACCGAAATTATAAATAACCCAATATTTAAAGCGCACTTTATAGTGGCAAAATCGAATGGCTTTATTGCCAGCGAAAATAAATTAATACAGTTAATGGGTTTATCAAAAAGTTATATGTTAAACCGCGTTAACCGAAAATTATTAGGCTCGCAGTATGAGCGTTTTATATTTGGCCCAGCAACAAGTGACTTATCAATTACCGATACCTACAATTTTAAAACACAAAACATAGCGCTTACTCAAAATAATTTAAAAGACGCGTTACTTGCATCGGGTTCAATACCACTTGTTATGCAAGGCATAAAAAATATTGAAGGCTCGCCGCAAGGAATATATCGCGATGGCGGAATAATTGACTACCACTTTGATTTAAAAATTAATAACCCAGGCTTAATTTTATATCCGCATTTTAATAGCGAGCCAAAAGCAGGGTGGTTCGATAAAAATTTAAAACGCAAAGTATCACCTCTTAATTACGATAACGTGGTTATGATTACTCCATCAAAAGAATTTGTAACAAGTTTACCGTACGGAAAAATCCCAGACAGAAACGACTTTACCGATCTTGATGCAGATACACGCATTAAATATTGGAATACTGTTTTTAGTGAAACTGAAAAGTTGGCTGAGGCGTTTGATAACAAGGTAAATAAAAATAATATTAGGTAATAGTTAAACCATAACATTCTCTTTCTGAGTTATATATCCTATTAAAGCATTGATAAGCAACACACTGATTATAATTTCTCAGCATATTCAAATCATTATAGATTGGATCATATATCACAGTCTTTTTCATACGCTTATGAACATCGATAATGTCTTTCGAGGTTGAAGTATCTATGTGTGAGAAAATATAACGAATAAAGCTATTTGAACTTAAGTTGAAATCAAAATTTATAGAATTATTATTAGTAATAGGCTCACTAAAGCCTCGATCAGATAAGGCACAAGTTTTTTCTGAATAAGTGTAAACATAAACGAATAAAAAGTTATTTTTACTTTCAAACATATCTTTAACAACATCTTCAATTAAAACTCTGCCAGTATTATTAACAGGGTTTAGTAAAAGAAAAATTATTGAAAGCCAATCCTTATATTCTTTATTAGTTATGTTATATAAATTACAGATATATGCTGAATGAGGTTGATTACCTGTTAGTATTTTCTGAAACTTTGAATTTTCTATTGGGTCTAAAGGTTGAAGATATTTCAAATCAGGAAAAGTATTTATAACTTTTCTGATTGAATGTGGGTTTCTTATGAAGTTTAAAAATTTGGTAAAAAATATATTTGTAATTTCGATAGATACGTTTCTATTATTCTCAGATATCTTTTTAAGTAATGAATTTGTATTTTGTAGTATTTTTGATTCGTATTTATAAAATAGAGATTCGAAATTATACCTAAGAGAATTATCCAAAATATCAAAGCTGAAAATATCTATATCTTTTAGGTTGTTACTTATCTTTATACCTTTTTTATTCTCTAGAGAAAACTCATAATTATTTCTATCTTTAATACTAAAACTGTAAATTTTCATATTTGAATCATTACTAGCATAAGGATTAATAGCATTTAACTTTTGCTCAGCTTGAGATATAAAATGATGCTTTTTACTTTTATCAATTAGACTCATATGGTTACAGGAATTATAAGATGACTTAATTAGTATTATATTATAGGAATTGAAATAGAAGTCTACTACAGTTACCACCCATAAATTACGTTATGTTAAATTGGATGGGTTTTAATAAAGCGAGCGTGATTATTCAAACCAGCTCGCTTTTAGGAGAGTAATTTGGAGGTTAATTAAGCTCTGAATCAACCCAAAACTTGGTACCTTTTAATACAGCTTGTAGTGCAAGGCCATTTTCGGTTACAGAATATACAGTCACTTGATCTGCAATCGCTTCGGCAACCAGTGCACCGCCTTTATCTTCATATTTTGCTGCTGCATCAGCGTTTCCGCCAAATGCCCAACCGTGTTCAATAAATCTATTTAGTGCAGCTTGGTTATGAAAAACCATTACAACGTTAAAATCTTTTACACCTAAACCAAGCCCTAAACCGGCTTCACCCATATTCATGTAAGTCGATTTACCAGTAAGGTTATTTTTAACTACGCCGTAACCGCCACCAAAACTGGCTAAAACAACATTTACGTTCGCGTTATCAAAAACAGCGTAACCAGCCGAATTAGCAATTTGTTTTTTAACATCAGGTTTTTCAGCGTATAATTTATCTAATGTATTTGTTTTCATACTTTGTACAAGTGAACGTTTTTCGCTTGGTGATGCACTACCTGTAGTAGCACACCCAGTTAACGCAACAGTTAAAGCAAGTATGCTTAGTGTAATTAGTTTTTTCATAATGTTTTCCTTAATAAGATATAGCAACCAACAACCATAGAATAATCACGGTATTAAAATAATTAGAGCTTTACTATGTCCAATACTAGACAGTATCGGACTTTAACGTTATTCTGTAAGCCTATTATTTAATTGAATATTTATACATTATGCTTGTTGCTTTGGTTGATACGTTAAAACAATTAAGATATCAAATTGCCCATCTAGATGACGGTACTCTAAATTCAGAATACCCAGAACTTGCATCCTTTATACAGGAAGTTGGCTTGACTGTAACTGAATCAAAAGCCGATCTGACATTCTTATATCAGTTTTTATATGTTTATGGCAGAAAATCAGAAGCTACTTATAGCCGTTTTCGAAATGAACTTGAACGCTTTTATTTATGGTCGTGGTTAATAGCAGAAAAATCAGTATTCGATTTAAAGCGTGAAGATATTGAAGCTTACGTTGATTTTATGGTTGAACCTGATAAAGAATGGGCTGCAACTTCAGTGCAATGGCGTTATAAAGATGAGCAAGGAGTTCGTAGATTAAATCAAAATTGGCGCCCTTTTATGCTAAAAGAATCGACTGCCAGCCAACAAACTTTATCGGCCATGTTTACTGCCTTAAATGTATTTTATAAGTTTGCCCTACTCGAAGAAAAAACATTCGCGAACTTTGTCCCTGTTGTTAAAAAAAATAGCCCGTATTTAGTGGTTCAATCACAAATTCAAATTCCTGATACATTAAGTGATATTCAATGGGAATACGTTTTTGGTGTAACGCGTGATTTATGCGAAGATAACCCTGATTTAGAGCGAAACTTATTTACGCTTGCCTGCTTAAAAGGTCTTTATTTACGAATTTCAGAATTATCTGAGCGCCCACAATGGTCGCCGGTAATGTCTCATTTTTGGCAAGATAATGATGGATTTTGGTTTTTACGTATAATGGGTAAAGGTAATAAATTACGAGATGTAACTTTAAGTGATGATTTTGTTGAATATTTAAAACGATACAGATTATATCGAGGGCTACCTGCCCTTCCTCGGGTTGATGAATCTGAGCCGTTAGTTCATAAAATTCGCGGTCAAGGTGGTATGACCGTAAGGCAAATTAGGCGTTTAGTTCAACAAAGTTTTGATTATGCTCAGCAATCATTACTTGATGATGGTTTTAAAGATGACGCTGAACAACTTGGCGCTGCAACTGCACATTGGCTTCGTCATACTGGCGCTACACATGATGCGCAAACCAGACCGCTTAAACATTTATCAGAAGATTTAGGTCATTCTAAAATTGCGACTACCGATCAAATTTATATTCAAACAAATATTAAAGAGCGAGCAAAATCAGGACTTAAAAGGAAAATTTAATGGAGTATTTAGTAATAGCATTTATAGGCGGACTATTTTTAATTTATTCTTTAACACTTCGCCAGTTAGAAAAAACAGAAGTAACAGGTCCAATGTTTTTTGTTGTCGGCGGGATATGTTTAGCTTTTATGCTACCCAACGAAGGGGATAAAATAAAAGAAGGCGTTGATCTTTTATTACCATTTATAGAGCTTACGCTAAGTATATTTTTATTTTCTGATGCAGCTAAATCAAAGTTAAGTGTATTAAGGCATAGTTTTCAGTATCCTAGTTTACTGTTGTTTGTTGCCCTACCCTTAACTTTGTTACTTGGTATTGCTGTTGCTTTATTTTTCTTTGCTGAGCTTTCACTTATTCAAGCGGCGTTGCTCGCAATTATTTTAACGCCTACCGATGCGGCATTAAGTAAAGGGTTACTAGCAAGTACACAAGTGCCTGAAAAAATACGTGAAGGGATAAATACTGAAAGTGGTTTGAACGATGGATTATGCGTACCCATATTTTTAATATTTATATTACTCGCTAAAAATCCTAACTCAGCTATTACTGCAACACAAACATTAAGTGTGTTTGGCCGAGAGCTTGGCCTGGCTTTATTAATAGCTATTACAAGTATCGCTGTTTTTATACCGAGTTTAAACTTTGCAATGAAACGTCATTACTTTGCACAAAATACCAGTCCATTTTTATTACTCGGTTTTGCTATGGCTGTGTTTTCTGTCACTCAGTATTTTCACGGCAGTGGATTTATTGCGGTGTTTATTGCAGGCTTATTATTTGATAAATTTTCGACCGAAGAAGTTAGAACAGAATTAATTGAGGACTCAGAGCATATCGCAGATTTCACATCGTTAATGATTTGGTGCTTGTTCGGGTTTGTTTGTGCTTACTTAGTTATTCCTAAATTAAATACTGAAATTATAATTTACGCTTTGTTAAGTACAACATTGATTAGAATAATTCCAGTTATGCTGTCTCTGCAGTTTACGGCATTGAGTATTAAAGAGCGTTTTACATTTGCGTGGTTTGGACCAAGAGGTTTAGCATCAATTGTTTTTACATTGATGGTGATAGATACGCAAATAGAAAACAAATATCAAATAGCGACGATAGCAATGACGACTATTTTGTTTAGTGTATTTATACATGGTATTAGCACTAAACCTATTGCAGATAGCTTTGTTAAAAAGTAGTTTTTAAAAAAGTTATTTAAATTAGATAATTAAAATAATAGATTTAAAAAAGGCATAACGATTACTTTCATTATTGATGAAGTTAATTGTTACGCCTTTTTTGCTTAAGAACTAATTTAATAAATCTATTTAAGCACTCTTATTTTATAAAGTTACTTAAGAACCTGTGCTAGTAATTCAATTGGGTGTTTTGGTTTAAATTGTTCAAAACGTTTAACTTGGCTACGACAAGAAAATCCCGTAGATAAAAGTTGCTCTGGTTTATTTTTATCTACAATTGGTTTCCAACTCATTTCGTAAAGTGCACGTGAGTTATCTTGATTTTGTGCTTCGTGGCCATAAGTCCCCGCCATTCCACAGCAACCTGTATTTGTTGTTTTTAATGTTAAACCAATATCACTGAAAATTGTTTGCCAAACATTTGCCGCTTTTGGCAGTGCAGTTGTTTCAGTACAGTGACTCAGTAATGTAAATTCGGTATCTGTATTTTGTTTTGCGCTTAGTGATTTAAACGATTGTGTTTGTAACCATTCATGGGCAAGTTGCACATTAAATACACCACGGTTATTTTCTAAAATTGTATTATATTCATCGCGGTAGCACATAACGAGTGACGCATCTAAACCGACTAACGGTGCATTGATATCATTTAATTTATTTAAAAACTCAGCTGCATTTTTAGCTGTAACTTTAAATTCATGCAAAAAACCTTTTACGTGTTGCGGTTTACCATTTGGTTTAAAAGGTAATAGCATTGGTTTTTTGCCAAGTTGGGTTATTAAAGTAATAAAACTTTCTACTAATTCCGCTTCGTAAAAGCTCGTAAATGGGTCTTGTACTATTAATACATATTCACTTTGTTGCTCTGCATTTAATTTATTTAATAAATCAAAATCAAATTTTTGTGTTTTAGTAATACGCTTTGAAAGTGCAGGAATACTTAACTGTGGTGTATCAACATAGCCAACTGTTTTTTTAATAACATTGCTTACTAATGATGTTTTAACAATTGGGTTTATAACTTTTGCAAACTTTGCCATTAATGGCGCGCTGTTTTCTATGTTACCAACAAGGTAATCTTTTAGCGGACGCGCATAATAACTATGATAATAATTTAAAAAGCGCGAACGAAAAGTAGGAACATCTACTTTAATTGGGCAAGCAGTTGTACATGCTTTACATGCTAAACATTCATCCATTGACGCTTTTACTTCGTGAGAAAAGTCGTAAATACCTTTTCGTTTTTCGCGGCTGTGAACAAAACGTTCCCACCAGGTGATTACTTCACCTTTGTTAAGCTGCTTTTCTACTTCGAGTAAATCTACATTTTTTGACTCTTGTAAACGAAGCCATTCGCGCATTAAACTTGCGCGTCCTTTTGGTGAATTACGACGATCGCCAGTTACTTTATACGATGGACACATAGGTGAATTTTCATCGTAATTAAAGCATATGCCATTACCATTACAGGTCATTGCATTGTTAAAACTGGTTTTAACTTCTATTGATATTTGCTTATCGAAGTGCGATCTCTTTTGTCCATCAACACTAACTAGTGAGTCTTCACTATCGATAGGAGTGCATATTTTACCGGGGTTGATGCGGTTGTTAGGATCAAAAGCTGTTTTTATTTTACGAAGTTGCGTATATAAATGCTCACCAAAAAATTCAGGACTATATTCACTTCGGTAACCTTTACCGTGTTCGCCCCACATTAAACCACCGTACTTAGCGGTTAGTTTTACTACCTGATCTGAAATAGTTCTAAGTAGTTTCTCTTGTTCTGGGTCGCACATATCAAGTGCTGGGCGTACGTGTAAAACCCCAGCATCAACATGGCCAAACATACCATATTGTAAATTATGGCTGTCGAGTAATGCTCTAAATTCGACAATATAATCTGCTAAGTTTTCAGGGGGTACAGCGGTGTCTTCTGCAAAGGCGAGTGGTTTTTGACTGCCTTTTACATTACCTAATAAACCCACAGACTTTTTACGCATTGCGTAAATTTTAAGTATATCGCTTTTATCACTGGTTAACTGATAACCAATAACGCCATTAGTTTGATTTGCTACGCATTCGTCTAGAAGTTTACAAAGCGTGTCTACTTTGTCTTTTATATCATCGTTTGATACTGCATTAAACTCGACCATGTTAAGGCCTTGCATATCTTTATTTGGTACGTCGGTTATTAAGTCCGATACTAAATTCCAAATAATGTCTTCACGCGCTAAGTTTAAAACTTTGCTATCAACGGTTTCTACCGATGTTGCGCGTGCATCAACTAAAAATGGTGAATGACGAAGTGCTGAATCAAAACTATCGTACTTGATATTTATAAGGGTTTTAAATTCAGCAATCGGTGTTAGGTTTAATTTAGCTTCAGTTACTATACCTAATGAGCCTTCTGAACCTGTTATTAGTCGGCTCATGTCAAAAGTAAGTAAGTCATCACTTAGCACATGCTCTAGGTCGTAGCCGGTTAAAAACCTATTTAACCGTGGAAACTTAGCTAAAATAGCTGCGCGTTCATTAACTGAAATATCTAAAACTGTTTTATATAAACTACCAATTAGAGAGTCTTGCTCGGCTATAATTTTTGCTTTGTCGATGTCTATTGGTGAGGTACACATAGGTGTGCCATCGACTAAATAAGTTGTAAGCCCTAAAACATGATCGCTTGTTTTTCCGTAAACTAACGAACCTTGCCCAGAGGCGTCAGTACTTATCATGCCACCAATAGTTGCCCTGTTACTGGTAGATAAATCGGGCGAGAAGAAAAAACCATAAGGTTTTAAAAAGTCATTAAGTTGATCTTTTATTACGCCGGTTTGAACGCGTACCCAGCCTTCTTCTACATTTATTTCGAGGATTTCGCGCATATAGCGAGACAAATCTACAACAATACCTGGTGTTAACGATTGACCGTTAGTACCTGTTCCGCCACCACGAGGGCCAAAAGTTAAAGATAAAAATGGGTCGCGAGATGCAGTTTGCAGTGCGAGTTGAATATCTTTTTCATTTTTTGGAAAAATAACACCTTGGGGTATTTCCTGATATACACTGTTATCGGTTGAAGCAGTAATACGCGTTGCATAACTTGCATCGGTATCTCCACTAAAACCTTGGCTTGCAATGGTATTTAGGTAATTTGCGACAAGTTCTGTCGCGGCATCTTGCTGTGTAATTGTTGCTATCATGACGGCGATATTTTAGGGCATTTGACTAATTATATCATGGTGATGGCGAATAGAAATTGAAGATTTTACAGTTTGTAACACTCTTTTAGTCGATTTTAATGCAGCTTAAATTATACTCAAGTTAACGAGTAATGAGGTGTGTTATATGAAAAAATTACTATTACAGATCAGTGGCGTGCTATTTATTTTACTAGGGTTATTTTTTGCGGTTGTACCAGGACCATCACTTATATTTTTTATGGCGGGTTTATTGTGTTTTTCGTTTTATTACCCTAAAGCGCGACATTACTTATCACTTTGCCAAAAGGCGTTAACTAAATCATGTGCTTATTTAGATAAAAAAATAGCCCGTTAATTTAACTTTTAATTGG
>NZ_JACJDN010000670.1:0-2084 GCF_014163565.1 Pseudoalteromonas sp. SR45-5
TGACTGTATATAAAAACAGTATCCAGCATTTATGCTTATTATTCAATCTTAAACTTGTAACTAAAACACGCTATAGTGAGCGTATTAAAGCAAATTTATTAAAAATAAAGGACTTACCATGAGCGCGCACCCATACAATGTTTTATCACTTAATAACGGCGCAAATATTATTTTTACGCCCTGCCCTGGCACAAAAACGCAAAACCTAGCGGATTCAATCACCACATTAAAGGCGGCTGGCACTCACATGCTGCTTTCACTTATGCCGCAAAAAGAACTTGAAAAAAACAACGTACAAACAATTAATAGTGAGTGCAGTAAGCACGATATAACCTGGTTTCATTTACCAATAAATGACGACGAAGCACCCAAACAGCCTTTTACATCAAGCTGGAACACCCACAAAACCGACATATTACAGGCCATACAACACAAACAAACCATTGCCATACATTGCAAAGGCGGTACAGGCCGCACAGGGTTGGTCGCTGCGCTTATTTTAAATTCGGCAGGTTACACAAAAGAAGAAGTATACAGCCTAGTACAAGGCATTCGCCCTAAAGCACTAACCATAGAACTGCAAAAAGAGTACTTTGAGAACTTTGAGGTGTAAGTCAGAAATTTCGGAGGATTTAGCACTATAAATAGTGCTAAAAATACTTTAATGCTAGTAATGATTTAGTGTTGATAACGCTTAACCATTTGTTATGTTACCAACACTACAGGCACACCGTCGCTTCACCCATATGAATACAACGATATAGACTTTTTGTAGTATTATTTTTAAAGCTAGGGCTTTGGCAGACTTTATGTGGCTTACCTATTTTTACCTTAATTTCATCTAAATGTTGCCATGTTTCCATCGCAACTCTGTCATGCACAGCTAAGAAGTAGTCTAGTTTTTCTTTCGTGTAATACTTAGCTAGCTCCTGCTTTGAAATATACATTTCCAGTGCTTTTGACGAGTTGATAATTTGCAAATTGTCCTCGCAGGCCAAGGCTGTTCCCATTAATGAGCCTGCATTTTTATACCTACGCTCAACTTCAGTTTCATTTGTTACATAAGAACATGCGGATAAAAGTAGTAATATTAAAAGAAAAAAATTCTTAACCTTTGCCATCGTCTCTCCTTTTAATGCCCACTTAAGCGGACAAAAATTGTTGACTATAATGTGTAGCGGAGCGAAACGTAGCCAACTATTTTTGTTCCATTAAAGTGCTTGTTATCCTAATGTTCGAAGATTAAGACTACATTTATCTGATGCAATAACTATCTCTTTGAATACCATGTTTTTATTAACATTATCACGAATATATTCTCTTGTTTTCATTGGCATCCTATACCCAAATATAATAGATTTAATCCACTCAGGTTGGGATTTAACTAACGCAAAGTCCTTAAAGTCTTGCTTAATAAGGTGCTTAGAATCATTACTTAACTTTAAACGAAATTCGTTTTCATATTCCCATTCATTTAATTTCACCTTTAGAGCATCCCACGCTTGAATACCTAATTCATCTTTTGATCTCAAATCTAGTGTTGATTCTATTAATTCTAAAATATCAATATTTGCTAATGCTTTTTTGTATGTAACCTTATCTGGGGTTACATAACTCTTATCCCATTCAATACAAAAACCATTATGCGAATTAGCATAATGAGACCACATTAAATTATTAGTGGGATTATCCGTAATGCAGTAAAAAAGGTAACTATCCAATATTTCATTCATTTTTGTATGAAGTAATTCAAAATTGTGCTTTGATTCTTTACCCATGTAAAGTTGTTTGAATGTTAGCTTTGAACTCCCAGAGAGCTTTTTATAAGTATTCCTTACGCGCGTTCGAGACGGTGTTCTAAACTCGACTCTCGAATCAAAAAGATCATTAAAGTTATTTCTCCTTGAAAATGTTACTTGATTATTAAACAAGTTTGTCAGGGAGTATTCTTTATCTAATTCTTCATGAGAATTGATTGGGCAATACTTAAAATAATTGTTCAAATTCCACACACTCTGAATAGAATTGGCATAACAACTTAATCGACGATATTTGTCGTTTTATAAACCGACAATGTTCCTATA
>NZ_JACJDN010000671.1:0-2081 GCF_014163565.1 Pseudoalteromonas sp. SR45-5
TAAAAATAAAAAGCGAGCCTAAAGGCTCGCCAGAGTTTATGAGCTTTCTATTAACCGTAACCAACTGTCTTCTGCAGCTGCAAAAAACGCATTTGGTTTTAGCATAAACAGTTGCTCAAATTCTGCAGAAAATAAATTGCAGAAGTGCGTTATGTCTTCAATATGTATGAGTAAAAAGGCATACATTTCAATACCCTCCAAATACCGCTCTGAGAACTCAGGATTAGCAGCTAATAACTGTTGAGAAATACTAATACCCAGCACACTCCCCATGCTATCTCGGTGTAAATAAATGTAATTGGTGAAACCTAGTTCTAGTGTTTGCTTATCAATAACATCAGCTAATAGTAAAATGGTGGAAGCATCTTCCCACGGTGATTTACTAGCGCGTACATATTGGCGTATAAACGGTGATTTTTGTTCTTTCATGGTTTTTCCTAGTTAATTTGTCCTAAAGCTAACTAGGCATAAGTCAGGAGAAAAATTGAAAGTTAATAGATAAACGACTTAAATTTGCAAAACACCTC
The DNA here is from genome assembly GCF_014163565.1 of Pseudoalteromonas sp. SR45-5. NCBI lineage: Bacteria > Pseudomonadati > Pseudomonadota > Gammaproteobacteria > Alteromonadales > Pseudoalteromonadaceae > Pseudoalteromonas > Pseudoalteromonas sp. SR45-5. Next base: position 528 of record NZ_JACJDN010000671.1, read on the forward strand.
AAAAACATTAATGTTAAGTTACTATTTCAAATATTGAGAATTTTAGATGAGTGATTTTATATGGTTATTACCAGCTGCTGTGCTTACGATAATTCTAATTAAGCTTATTAAAAAAACTAAGAAAGTAGATTAAGTAAAAAACACTTAACTTTTTGAGTATAACCTAAGGTAGTTAAAGTGACCCATAAGTCACTTTAAGACCTTAAATGCAGCTTAATGATCCCTAAAAAGCACATTATGGTGAGGAGTAAAAACGCTAATGTGCGTTTTAATTTTTTAAGCTTTTAATTTGATTTATATTTTATTGTGTAGGGATCCTAAATGAGGTTAGCCGGTATCGACTTTGCTTGGCATTAACACATCTCAAACGCTTTACTCGCAAAAAATAGACACTATTGTATCCATTAATCTTATTTTAAATCCATTTTAGATACAGCTGTGTCTCTTTTATTGGGACGTATATTGTTAATTACCTACTATTAAGCGAAGGTTATGTGCAGCTAGCTTTTGCAGAGCATCTAAAAGAACGTCGCAAAAAAGCAAAAATGTCACGCGAAGCGTTAGCTAAAAAAAGTACGGTACCTGCTTCTACGATAAATGTTTGAAGTTACTGGGCTCATTTCATTCAGGCTGCTATTATTTTTGTGGCAATCTCTCGACTACTTAACTCGTTTATATGACTTAACAAAAGTGCCAACTCAAGGCAAGAATGCGCCAACGTCTATCGCACAGGTATTAAAGCGTTATTAAATAATATCGATTCAAAGGTTATGGTAGTTTGTGTTTTTAATTTTGTAGTTAATACAATTTGCCTTTTAAGGCTGTTTTTAAGATACTAACTAAGTGCTGACGAGTTACATAAAATCGTAGCACAAGCCATAGCACGACAAAGTAACAGACTGTTTTTAAAGACTTTAATTGAGAACCTTATAACTATCGCAGTTAATGCATTTGTTATTTATGAGTAAAGCCATTTCCTAGCCCTTTCAATTAAAATCATTATAAAACAAAAAGATAAGTAAAAATAAAGGTGTATAAAGGCTGATTTTTGTGCAACTCTAGTTTAATAAAAAACCGCTATTTTTCAATAAATCGTAACTCACCATTTTATTTTTAGGTGTAAATTTCAGCCATAAATTATGCCTATTTTTCTCTGTTGCTTTGTTGATCCTAATCAATAAAAATAGCTGCACTTTTACTAAGTTTGATACTATTATTTTAACTTTTCTATGTCATTTTTTAAGCTAATATAAAACTAGCTGATCTGCCGAAAAGCGCTTAAGCCCTCTAGTCATACGCTAATCTCGCCAAAAGAACATTCAAATAAGTGATAACAAGGGAATATAGTACCTCCAAAAATTTAGTCTTTCTCAAAGCGTTATTTGCTCAAATACTCTATGCCTAAAATTAAACCCTATTTAAAGCGTTAAGATGCTCTAAATGATAATTTATTCTTCGTATCATTACTTTAATTTACTTAATCGCCCAACCGTACCTGTAATCAATTGGTCATATTATTCACTTAGTATTTATTTAAAATAAAATTCTAGACTG
>NZ_JACJDN010000672.1:0-2079 GCF_014163565.1 Pseudoalteromonas sp. SR45-5
CTTTTGAGTTATTTTTTAAAATAATAGCGAATCATATTTAAAGGAGCAAATAGCTCCTTTTTTGTTGAATAAATTATGCATGTAATACACCTTTAACCCTAATTTGTCGTTGAGATCACGGTTTAACCTACTAAACTGTCTTTTTGCTTCACTTCTTGCTTGCGTTATTGCCAAAAACTCGTACAATTCCCCAGCTCCCCATTCTGGGGAGTAAATCTTATTAATGAAAACAGTCAATCTTTATAGAGGACGGTATGGTAACTATTCGTTTGCAACGTGGTGGCGCTAAAAAACGCCCTTTCTATCAAATTGTGGTTGCGGATAGCCGTTTCTCGCGTGACGGTCGCTTCATCGAGAAAGTAGGCTTTTTTAACCCAATTGCTTCAGGTCAAGAAGAAAAAATTCGTTTAGATTTACCACGTGTTGAACACTGGGTAGGTCAGGGCGCATCTCTTTCAGATCGCGTAGCTAAGTTAGTAAAAGACGCTCGTAAAGCGGCTTAATAGGCGTAAGTGTAACCATGAGTCAAGAGAACACCTCATCAATAATTGTCGTAGGAAAGCTCGGTGCCCCATATGGTATAAAGGGCTGGCTTAAGGTACATTCATTTACTGATGATCCCGTAGGGATCTTCGATTTCAGCCCGTGGTTGATAGGGCAGCAAGGTAAATGGCAGTCCTTAGAAGTGGTCGACTGGCGTCGCCACAACAAAGGCTTTATCGCTAAATTTGCGCAGATAAACGACCGAGACGAAGCAATGGCTTATACCCATGCTGAAATCTCAATGGATGCAGCGCATTTACCAGAACTTCCGCAAGGTGAGTTCTATTGGCGAGATCTCATTGGCATGTCTGTTGTAACCGATAAAGGTTATAGCTTAGGCATTGTTGATGACCTTATGGAGACAGGGTCAAATGACGTACTAGTTGTGAAAGCAAACAGTAAAGACGCATTTGGTCAAGCTGAACGTTTGATTCCTTTTTTAACTGATTCAGTTATTAAAGAAGTTAAATACGACGCAAGAGAAATTACCGTAGATTGGGACCCAGGGTTTTAATGACGCAAACTAGTTCATTATGGGTAGGGGTGATAAGCCTTTTTCCAGACATGTTTGACGCTATTACAGACCAAGGTGTTACCGGTCGCGCAGTAAAAAATGGTTTAATTGATTTTAACTGTTGGAATCCTCGAGACTACGCTTTAGATAAGCATAGAACCGTAGATGACCGTCCTTACGGGGGCGGACCAGGTATGTTAATGATGGTTGAGCCATTAAAAAAAGCGATTGCCGAAGCTAAAAAAGCAGCTGGTGATGGCGCTAAAGTAATTTATATGTCCCCGCAAGGGCGCAAACTTGATCAGCAGGGCGTTAGCGAACTCGCTAACTCTAATAAACTGATTTTGATTGCCGGTCGCTATGAAGGTATAGATGAGAGAATAATAGAATCATATGTTGACGAAGAATGGTCAATTGGTGATTTTATTTTGAGTGGTGGTGAACTACCTGCCATGACATTAATTGACGCAGTAGCGCGATTAGTGCCAGGTGTGTTAGGTCATAACCAGTCAGCAGAACAAGATTCGTTTTCGGATGGCTTGTTAGATTGTCCACACTATACACGACCAGAAACATTGGACGACAAACAGGTTCCTGCTGTATTACTCAGCGGAAACCACCAAGAGATAGCAAAGTGGCGGCTTAAGCAGTCATTAGGTAGAACTTGGTTACGACGTCCTGACTTGTTGCATAACCTAGCTCTGACTGAGGAGCAAGCGGTATTACTCGCAGAATTTCAGCAAGAGTACCAAAAAGCTTGTGGCTAGAAGACAGTTACACCTAGGAAAGTGAGAAACATAATGGCAAAAGTAAACCAAAATATTATTAAAGCGCTTGAAGATGAGCAGCTTAAAACAGACGTACCTGCATTTGGCCCTGGTGATACAGTGGTTGTACAGGTAAAAGTAAAAGAAGGTGCTAAAGAGCGTCTACAGGCCTTTGAAGGTGTTGTAATCGCTAAGCGTAATCGTGGTCTTCACTCAGCATTCACAGTTCGTAAAATTTCGAACGGTGAAGGTGTT
>NZ_JACJDN010000673.1:0-2072 GCF_014163565.1 Pseudoalteromonas sp. SR45-5
AGCTTTACAGTTAACCAAATTGTTATGTCTTTAGCCTTCTATATTGCTTTTATTCTTTTGTATATAAAAGCAATAAACTGTAAAAGCACAGGGGTGACTAAGTTATTTGTAGCCATGCTCTTAATTTGTTTTTGCGCTACTTTTTACACCACAGGTACGCCTACTTTATTTGGTTTCGTAGCCTATATAGCAGGCTACTCTTACAGCTCCCGTCAAAGGATTTATGCTGCGATCGCAATTATATTCACGGTTTTATTAAGCACATATATTGGAGATATAGGTAAGGTTCAATACTTTTTAGGCGTTGCTTTGATTCTATGCGCCACATTATTTAGTTACGGTATTGCAGCAAAAAGAGAAAGCTTATACAAAAAGCGCGAACAAGAAAGCGCTAACCAACTAGAGCAATTAGCAGCTATTGCAGAGCGAGAACGAATAGCTCGCGACTTGCATGATATTTTAGGTCATTCACTTTCATCTATTGCTTTAAAAGCTGAGCTTGCTAATAAATTAAACCAAGGAGAGCGCTACGCTCAAGCAAATAGCGAAATTGCACAAGTGGCCGATTTGGCAAGGCAGTTACTTAGCGATGTAAGAAGCGCCGTAAGTGATTTAAAACAGCTTAATCTTGTCAGCCAAGTAGCACAGTTAAAGCAAAGGTTAATAGAGCAAGGATTTAACGTTTCATTTAATGTGGTTTTAAATGCTCTGCCCGCTAAAGTAGAGGGTATAGCAGGCCTTGTAATTAAAGAGGCAGTTACTAACTTATTACGCCATAGCAATACAAAAAATTGCGAAATAAATATAGAACAAACAGCGCAGCAGTTACTTATAACCGTAATTGACCATGGTCCGTGCAGTACATTGAATTCGGGCAATGGCCTAAATGGTATTAAAGAGCGAGCAGAGCAACTAAATGGCAGTGCAGTATTTGCCTGTGGCGATAACTTTACTTTAAAAGTAGTGCTTCCAATTACAGCTAAGGATTTATAATGATCAGAGTATATTTAGTGGAAGATCAGGCGCTTGTACGCGACGCAGTAGCAGCATTGTTAGGGCTTGATTTTAATATTGAGATTATTGGTCAAGCAAGTAACGGGCAAGATGCACTTAATGCAATTGAGGCGCTTGATAGTGATTTGCATCCCGATATAATTTTAACCGATATAGAAATGCCAACCATGAATGGTATAGAGCTTAGCGAAAAAATAGCCGCTAAATTTCCTGCTATAAAAATGGTTATTATGACTACATTTTCTCGTGCGGGTTATATTAGGCGAGCGCTTACGACTGGCGTAAAAGGTTTTATTTTAAAAGAAGCACCAAGTGAAGAGTTAATAAATGCGCTTAAAAAAGTAATGCAGGGACAAAAGGTAATTGACCCAGAACTTGCTATTAATGCATTAGACGACGCAGATCCACTTACGGATAAAGAACGAAAAGCCCTTAAACTTGCAAGCGATGGCCTTAAAACAAGCGACATAGCCAAGCAGCTATTTATTAGCGAAGGGACTACGCGTAACTACCTATCGGACGCCATTGCAAAATTAAACGCCACTAACCGCATAGATGCTGCGCGTATAGCTAAACAAAAAGGGTGGCTTTAATTAGTGGGTTTATAAATTATAAGCAAAGTATTACTATGATATGTAAAAGTAACGAACAGCGCTTAAAATTAGCTTAAAAAGCGCTAAAAGAGGTTTTAATGGCAAACTTAATAGAACTAACAACTAAAAATAATATCGCTATACTCACCATGAATACCGCTGAAAACCGCCACAACCCAGCGTTTTTGGCTGAGTTTAATTTACACCTAGACCACATTGAAGCAGAACAAAATATTAAGTCAGTTATTTTAACGTCTTCAAGTGATAAAAACTGGTCATTGGGTATCGACCTTCAATGGATGTCTAATCCAAGTATTTTACCTGCAGCAATTTCAGACTTTATGATTCAAATAAGTGACTTATTTAAACGTATAGTTACTTTTCCTATGCCTATTATTGCTGCGTTAAACGGGCATACTTATGGTAATGGTTCTGTACTTGCGTGTGCGTGCGACTTTAGATTTA
>NZ_JACJDN010000674.1:0-2071 GCF_014163565.1 Pseudoalteromonas sp. SR45-5
CTTACTTTCTTGCTTTTTTAGCTGTATTTGCAGGGATTGGTTGTTTAAATGCAATATTAGGCTGGATCACTAGCTTAACGTAAAATGTATAGCGTTTATTAAGGCTGTTGCTAACTTCAGCCTTGAACCACTTTATTTTAATTACCCCGTCCATATTTAATACTTCTTTTATAATAACGCCAAACTCGCAATTAAAGGTTAGTTAAGGTTATAATCACCTGCTTTGTAATATAAACAATTGAACAGTTAAAATTATGACTCAAGTAACACCAGCAATTATCAAAAACAGCATAACTACAATTGCTGATTATCCAAAAGCGGGCATTATGTTTCGCGATGTAACCACTTTAATGGCAAATCCAGAAGCCTTTAAAGCAACTATTGACGCGTTTATCGCAGAATATAAAGATCAGGGCTTTACTAAAATCATAGGCACAGAATCACGTGGTTTTATTTTTGGTGCGCCATTGTCTTATGCGTTAGGCATTCCGTTTATTCCAGTACGTAAACCAGGTAAGTTACCACGCGAAGTTATTCGCCAAGATTACTTACTTGAGTACGGTGAAGACACGCTAGAACTGCATGTAGATGCAATTGTACCTGGCGACAAAGTATTACTAGTTGATGACTTATTAGCAACTGGTGGCACAATTGAAGCCACTGCTAAGTTAGTTAATAAACTAGGTGGCGAAGCCACAGATGCAGCATTTGTTGTATCACTACCAGAACTTGGTGGCGAGCAGCGCATCAAAAAAATGGGTATTAAAATCCTAAAATTGGTTGAATTCGAAGGCGAGTAATCGATGAGTTATCAGGTTCTAGCGAGAAAATGGCGTCCTCAAACCTTTCATGAATTGGTTGGGCAGTCTCATGTTAAGCAAGCGCTTGTAAATGCGCTTACGCAAAATAGACTGCATCACGCTTATTTATTCACTGGAACCCGCGGTGTAGGTAAAACCACCATTGCACGTATTTTTGCTAAAAGCTTAAATTGCGATGAAGGTATATCTGCAAATCCGTGTGGACAATGTAGCAGCTGTTTGGATATAGAAGCAGGGCGCTACATTGACCTACTCGAAATAGATGCGGCTTCTCGTACAAAAGTAGAAGACACTCGCGAAATACTTGATAACGTTCAATATGCACCAACGCGTGGACGTTATAAAGTATACCTAATCGATGAAGTTCACATGCTTTCTAAGCACAGCTTTAATGCGCTTTTAAAAACGCTTGAAGAGCCACCAGAGCATGTGAAATTTTTATTGGCGACCACCGATCCTCAAAAATTACCAGTCACTATATTATCTCGCTGTCTACAATTTAACTTAAATGCCTTGTCGCAAAGTGAAATTAAAATACAGCTTGAACACGTACTTACTCAAGAACAGCTTAGCTTTGATACCGATGCACTTAGCATTATTTCAAAAGCCGCTGATGGCAGTATGCGTGATGCACTTAGCTTAACCGACCAAGCTATTGCGCAAACAAATGGTGATATTAATAATCAAGCAGTACAAACAATGCTTGGTTTAATGGATACTCATTATAGCCAAAGCTTGCTTGCAGCATTACTTGCACAAGATGGCGCTGCGTTAATGGATGAGATTGCGCAGGTGGCAAGTCGTAATCCTAATTATGTGGCATTGCTTGATGATTTAATTGCACTTACACATTTAACACAACTAACCCAGTTAGTGCCTGAAGCGGCAGGGCTAGATGAAAAAAATGTAGATTATATTGCTCATGTTGCACAACATACGAGCCCACAACAAATTCAAATTTATTATCAGTTACTGTTAAATGGTAAAAAAGATTTACAATGGGCACCAGAGCCTCGCTTAGGTTTTGAAATGATTATGCTAAGATTATTAGCATTTAAGCCTACAGACGCGCAACAAACTGTACACACAGCAAACGAAGAGCCGGCCCCAAATAAACAAGGCCGTGCAAATGCACTGCGAGATATATTAAATAAAAATAAAACATCGCAAAACACCGTAGCTGGCCAAAGCAGTGCTCCAGTAAATAATATTAAGCCAGTTAGCAATGCCGAGCAGCCTAAAGCCGTTGA
>NZ_JACJDN010000675.1:0-2069 GCF_014163565.1 Pseudoalteromonas sp. SR45-5
GATGCTCATTTAATTGGTGTAATTGGCGGGACTCTGCTTGCCATACCACTGGTTATAGAGCTCTTTAAAAAGAAAAAATAAAGTTAGATTTTGTTCAACCCAATAAAAACGCCGCATTAGTTAACTAAACCAATGCGGCGTTTTTGTTTTTATACTTTAAGAGTTAAAGATTAAAGTGTTTCTTTAAATAACTTATGAATACGGCGGTATTCGTCTAACCAGCTTGAAGGCTGTACAAAACCATGTGGTTCAACAGGAAATATAGCTGTTTCAAAGTTTTGTTTTTCAAGCTCTATTAAGCGCTGCACTAAACGCACTGAATCTTGAAAAAACACGTTATCGTCAACCATTGGTGAGTTAATTAATAAACGCTTGTTTAAACCCTCAGCATAATAAATTGGCGAGCTGCGCTCATACGCAATCGGGTCAACATCAGGGTGGTTTAATATATTAGCCGTATAACCTGTGTTGTAATGCGCCCAATCGGTAACAGGTCTAAGTGCCGCACCCGATTGAAATAACTCAGGCGCGGTAAACAATGCCATAAAGGTCATAAAACCGCCGTAAGAGCCACCATAAGTGCCGACTGCTTTGGTATCAACATTGGCATTTTGCGCCATCCATTTAACGCCATCGGCTAAATCTTGTGTTTCAGGCGTTCCCATTTGACGATAAATTGCGGTGCGCCAATCACGCCCGTAACCTTTAGATGCGCGGTAATCCATATCCATTACTATGTAACCTTCATCAGCGAGCAATGAATGAAACATAAATTCACGAAAATAAACCGAAAATCCCATATGTGAGTTTTGTAAGTAACCCGCGCCGTGGTTAAAAATAACTGCTTTGCGATTTTTACCTACTTCACCTTCAACGTAATCAGCTGGGTAGTACACTTTTGCGTATATTGGTTGTTCGGTATGGCTCGATGGCACAGCAACAATTTTAGGTGCAGTTAGCTTTTTAGCTAAAAACTCATCCGACACTGTATGAGTTAATCGCGTTGCTTTTGTATTGGCTTTAGCATCTGCTACGTAAAGCTCATTAGGCATAGTAATTGTAGAGTGCTTAAGGAGTAACTTGTTTTCATCTGGGCTTAACGTGTAATCGGTCATACCATTTAAGTCAGTTACTTGCTCGCTATTACCTGTTTGTGGGTTAACACGGTAAATTTCATACAGGCCTGGGTGTTCAACATTCGCTTTATAATAAATTGCGCTGTTGTCACTGGTAAGCGTTAAGTTAGAAACTTCAAATTGGCCTTGTGTTAGCGCGGTTGCTTTGCCATTAATTGGTTTTTTATAAAGCTGGCTGTAACCTGACTCTTCCGATAGGTAATAAAGCGTATTTGAGTTATGTAACCACCCAAAGTCGTTAAACGCATAAGCAATCCATGCATCGTCATGCAGGCGATGTTGCGACACAAGTTTGTTGTTTTTAAAATCTACCGTTGCAAGCCAGCGGTCTTTGTTGTCCCACGCTTCAAGCATTACAGCTACTTGCGAGCCGTCATCGTTCCATACTATTGGGCTTTGCTCAAAACCCCAGTCCATAATAAAGTTAATACCACGAGGTGCCTTTTTAGACTTATATGTTTTACCATCACGTGCATAATTTTCTTTTTTAACTGCGGCTAAAACATCTTCGTCAAAGCCCGGTAAGGTATTAAAGCTAAGTGATGTTTGCTCTTTGTTAGTTAAATTGATGTAGACAAGCTTTGAGGTTTCTTCTTTAGCGTCGGCTACACGGCGGCGTGCTTTTTTAGGCTCAATCGTTGCATCATTAGTGATGTAATTTGGCATAATATCGCCATCACCACGCCAATCAGTTTGCTTTTGTACAACGACTAATAACGCATCACCATTTGGCGAAAGCTGGGCCTCAGCAACTTTATTACCGTCACCTAAGTAGTAAGCCGTATTAGCAATTGAATCGTTTTGTTCATTAATTTGCTCATTACGTGCTTGCTTGTCTTTTTTATTTTTTTGTTGAAGCGCCACAAACTTAATCAATTTATGCTGCTCTTTAGCAATATACGTGCTTGGCTCTTCAATCCCTTTTGGCTCATC
>NZ_JACJDN010000676.1:0-2061 GCF_014163565.1 Pseudoalteromonas sp. SR45-5
AAAGTGAATATTAATATTAAAAAAATAAGTTTTTATGCTTGAAAGTTATCATCATTCATTTAAATTTTAACGAAAAAATATTGTATTAATTCTCACGCGGCACCTCTTGAATGAAGGCTTAACTTAATCGATTAAGTCGTTAAGAAGGAAGTTATAATACTTTTTATGCTAACGCTTATGCATTAGAAGAATGAATACCGATTAAAGGATCCCGTGTTGTTATTTTTCGATGAGTCAAAAAGCGATGCCTACCCATAAAATACTGTTGCTTCGAGGCTTGAGGAGCTTTCCTGCTAAGGTTTTAATCTGCAGCATGACGCCAATTAACTCGAAGTGCCCCACTTAGTAAATTAAGTCGCACTAGGTAATTTATCGAACACTACTGCTGAGTTTTTATATCCCAGACATTTTCTTGGCCGAAAGTTAAGGTCTCGTTGAGCGCCAGCAATTTGCTTTGCTGCGATAGGGATCCGTTAGAGTTTTTACTTACCTTAAGTTTTTAATATGGGTTTTATTTGGCGAGGGGGGGGCAGTTTTTTAGTTTGTTTGTTACCAGCCATGGTCACAGAATTTACTGGTATTACCTACTGTGATCGTGAGGAAATGATGACGGTAGTATCTTAAGATGCAATCATCGCCCGACTATCCCAGCAGAGCTTTTAGCAGTCACTTTGCGTATCGGATACATTTTTCTTCGACGTTAAATCATACTAACTATGCCCTTCTACCTTGCTCGCCAAACACTAGGTACACATACTAGCCACTGTTAAAAAATTATTTTTAACAGTGGCTAGTCGGCACTCAATACTAACACTATTGGTGATAATAACGTGCTTTGCTAGGCTACCTTTCGCCACGTAATCTATCGCGCTGCATGAAAACATAAATCAACTTATGGTTGAAAGTATGATCAATAATTTTACCCACACCCGGAATGAATTCAGGATCCTAACTTTGGTTCAACCCAAACTCAACTGAGGCTATAGTCAATACTAATACACTATATTTCGCTGCTAGGTAGATAACAGCTTACAACTAACCATCACTTGTAATTTTATCAATCAATTCGCTAAGTACAGCTTCAGCTTTACTTGTTTCTACTTGGCAAGTACCTGCATTTAAATGGCCGCCGCCGCCGTATTTAAGGCACAGTTCGCCAACATTGGTGTTTGAACTGCGGTTAGTTATTGATTTACCTATGGCATACACTACATTTTGCTTTTTAAGGCCCCACATTTTATGAATCGAGATATTGCAGTCGGGGTACATGGCATAAATAACAAATCGGTTTGTGGCGTAAATTGTTTCTTCCTGAGTTAAATCAAGGACTACTAAGTTTTTATGAACGGTAGCGCATTGAGAAATTTGCTCTTTGGCTTTTTCGTTATGCTCGTTATATAAAGCAACACGTTCGGCTACGTCTTCCATTTGTAGGATTTCTTCGATGCTCTGATCTTTACACGCATCAATCAGTTTCATCATTAATTGGTAATTTGAAATTTTAAACTCGCGAAAACGGCCAAGTCCAGTTCGCACATCCATAATAAAGTTCATTAATACCCAATCGGTTGGGTTTAATATTTCGTCTTTTGAAAACTGAGCAGCATCGCCTTTGTCTACCGCGTCCATCATTTCAACAGAAATATTTGGAAGTTTTTCAGCGCCGCCATAATAGTCATAAACTACGCGAGCTGCTGATGGGGCTTTTGGGTCAATAATATGGTTTTTTATGTCGCTTGAGTTGCGAACGGTTTCGCTAAGGTGATGATCGAATGCTATATGACAGCCTGCAACGTAGGGGAGGTTGGTCGTAATGTCGTTTTCGGTAATGTCTATTTTGCCATCTTGCATGTCTTTTGGATGAACAAATAAAATATCGTCAATTAGGTCTAAGTCTTTGAGCAATACGGCACAAACTAAGCCATCAAAATCGCTGCGAGTGACTAGTCTAAATTTATTATTGGGCATAGCTATTCCATTTTTTTAATTGAATTATCAATTAAGTGTAACAGCTAAAATTTTTTTTGAGAGGTCAGCTTAAAAAAATTATAAAAAAAAGCC
>NZ_JACJDN010000677.1:0-2052 GCF_014163565.1 Pseudoalteromonas sp. SR45-5
CCAGTATTGCAACTCGCACTATTTAATTATATGTAAATCACTATGCTACACTGCTTAGTAAGGCAGTGTAGCCATCAAAAAATTATAAAAATAACCTATGACTCATAAAATACTCATTGTTGATGATAACCAAGCAGTACTCGACGCACTTTCATTGTTGCTCGAGATCCACGACTTTTCGGTAGTCACTGCAACAAATCCGTTTGATGCTCTGCAAATAGTTCGCTATCAACGAATTGAGCTTGTAATTCAAGACATGAACTTTACCAGCGACACCACCTCTGGCGAAGAAGGTAAAGCGTTGTTTTATGAACTACGAGAAATAAACCCACACCTACCTATTATACTTATTACAGCCTGGACCGAACTTGCCACCGCCATTGAGCTTGTAAAAGCCGGTGCTGCTGATTACTTACCAAAACCCTGGGATGATGCAAAACTACTAGTTTGTATCGGTAACTTAATAGAGCTAGGCAGTGCTAAAAAAATAATGGCGACGCATAATCGCCATCAACAAGAACGTGAAGGTACATTTAAAAATGCAGACCTTGCTGGGCTAATATTTAAAAGTACTGCGATGGAACGACTGGTTACTATGGCGCTTCAAGTGGCTAAATCTGATATATCTGCATTAATTACAGGCCCTAATGGTAGTGGCAAAGAGTGTATTGCGCATATTATTCAAAAAAACTCCCCGCTTGTATCGCAGCCTTTTATTAAGGTAAACGCCGGTGCACTACCGCAAGAACTTATAGAAGCCGAGCTTTTTGGCGCTGAAGCCGGTGCATATACGGGGATAACCAAACAACGTATTGGTCGATTTGAAGCAGCTGATGGCGGTACGTTATTTTTAGATGAAATTGGTAATTTACCACTTTCAGGACAAATAAAATTACTACGCGTACTACAAACCGGCGAGTTTGAACGTTTAGGCTCAACACAAACACGAAAGGTAAATGTGCGGGTTATATCGGCCACTAACGAAAACTTACTACAAGCAATTCAACAAGGTCGATTTAGGGAAGACTTATATTATCGCCTTAATGTAATTGAGCTCAATGTGCCTTCCCTAAGCGAAAGACAAGATGATGTTTTAGCACTTATTAGCCATTTTTTACCTCACCGAGAGCTGACTATAAACACAGAGCAAGCACTTCAACACTACAAATGGCCAGGTAACGTTCGAGAGCTAGAAAACGCTTGTAAGCGTGTAGCGGTACTAAAACCTACAGGTGCGCTTAAAGTCGATGACTTTGCACTATCGTCACCGGTTACTGCTCAACAAGAAGCAAAAGCAGAGCCTACCAAACAGGAAATAGAACACGCAATGCGCGCTCATCAAGGTGTTATAGCCAAAGTGGCCCGTGAATTTGGTTTAAGCCGACAAGCTCTTTATCGTCGATTACAAAAAATGGGTATTGATTATTAATGCCAAACATTATTAGCCACTTTACCCTTAGCCAAAAGGTTATATTAATTTGCGGACTTTGTAGCGCGCTGCCTGTTGTTATTATTGCCGCGCTAAGTGGCTTTGATATTTACTACACTCTGTTTTTAATATTACTAACGCTTACATTTAGCACTCTACTTTCAAGAGCTCTCACCAAGCCAATAAAGCTTGGCATGCAATCGCTTGAAACCGGATTACTTAATTTTAAAGATGGTGAGCTCTCCAGTTTGCTTGCGTATAAAAGTAATGATGAACTTGGAAAACTATGCCAACTTTATAATCAAACCGCAAAACAGCTTCGCCAAGAAAAACAATGGATTTACCAGCGCGAGTTAATGCTTGATAAAGTTTTGCAAAGCTCGCCGCAAGCGTTATTGCTGGTCAATGATAATAATACGGTGGTATTTAGTAATTTAATTAGCCGTAGTTTATTTAATAGCGCAACTCGCCTTGAAGGTATGCAGCTAAGTAGATTACTCGAAAATTCGCCTCTGCAATTAGTAGCAGCTATAGAGCACGGTATTGATGGCCTCTTTAATATAGAAATAGAGAATCAAGACTCGCAAACTTGGCATTTAGCCACTGGGGAGTTTTTACTTAAT
>NZ_JACJDN010000678.1:0-2049 GCF_014163565.1 Pseudoalteromonas sp. SR45-5
CGCCTAGTTTGGGATGTGGGTCACCAAGCTTATCCACATAAAATCCTTACAGGTCGTCGCGACCAAATGCACACTATTCGCCAAAAAGACGGTTTGCACCCTCTCTGGTTTTACACCGTAAGCCTGCTCAACTAAGTTTGCATCGTCAGATACAATTAGCATTTCTGAGCCTTCTTTCATTATATCGGTAAGCAGTAAAAATACAGAGTGGCGGTTGCCCTCAACTTTTAGCTTAGCAATATCGGCTGCAAGGTCTGCTTTAATATCGTCAAAAACAGCAAGGTCGATTACTTCTAGCTGGCCAATGCCTACTAGGTTACCGTTCATGTTGAAATCTTTAAAGTCACGCATTACTAAATCACGTGCTGGTGTGTCTTCTACCGCAGATTTAACGCGGAACATATCCATACCAAGTTCTTTAAAGTCTTCGATGCCTGCAATTTCAGCTAGCGCTTCAACACATTTAATATCGGCTGTGGTACATGTTGGCGATTTAAATATAACTGTGTCGCTTAAAATTGCACACATCATGATACCAGCGATGTCTTTAGGGATTTCTACGTTGTAGAAGTCATACATCATTTTAATAATGGTGTTTGAACAACCAACAGGACGAATCCAACATTCAAGCGGAGTCGATGATGTTAAGTCACCTAATTTATGGTGATCTACCACACCAACAACGCGAGCTTGGTCGATATCATCAGGTGCTTGTGTTTTTTCTGTGTGATCTACAATATACACATCTTCACCAGCGTAGCTTAACTTAAGCTCTGGTGCTTCAAAACCAAATCTATCAAGGATAAATTGAGTTTCAGGTGAAACTTCACCAAGACGAGTTGGAATTGCTGGCTCATCAATTTGGTTTTTTAAATAAGCCAGTGCAATTGCACCACAAATAGAATCTGAATCTGGGATTTTATGGCCCACTACATACATAGACATTGACGGAACTCCTTTAAATTTGCCGATATTCTAACAAAGTCTGCGGCCTTTAACATATAGACAGCGCAATTAAGTTTTAGTTACACTTTAAAATCTTGAATTTATTAGGTGTATTTATATGCGACTGGGCCGTAAAGGTTGGAACAACGTTATAATATTTTCGATGTTGATTATGATCTTCTTTTTAAATGGCTGGCATAAGCAATTTTTAGGAGGGGAGGATAAACCAGCGTTACAAGCTGTACTCCCCCAGCAAAGTTTTGTACTTACACTGCAATTTGTTGATCAAAAAATTGAGCGAATAGGAACAAGTTGGCGTACAACACCACTACAAAAAGATATACCGCTCGTGTGGAAAGCTTCTGAGCAGCAGCTTAGTGATTTAGTTAACCAATGGCAAAGCGCGGCGCTAATGGGGGTTAATGAGTCTGTTGTTTTTAATCCTAATGCACCTTTATACGTTGCTACATTTGAGTTGGCTGGCGAAAGTATGCCGTGGGTTTATTTGCTCTACAAAGGCGATGGACAATATTATTTACTCGAAAAGAGAAGCCAGCGAATACTCGCACTCGATTTAAAAACTGCTCAGCAGTTATTCCCTAGTTTTGATTTTTCACAAAGTGAGTCTAATTAATGCCTGAATTACCAGAGGTAGAAGTGAGCCGAATGGGTATCACTCCCCACGTACAAAACCAAGTTGTTACAAAGGTAAATATTTACAATGCCAGTATGCGCTGGCCAGTGCCCGATGATGTGTATCAACTTGAAGGGCTAATTGTTACAAGTATTGAGCGACGAGCTAAATATTTACTTTTACATTGTGAGCTTGGGAGCACTATTTTACATTTGGGTATGTCAGGTAATTTGCGTGTAGTAGATAAAAGTGAGCCGCTTAAAAAGCATGACCATGTAGAGTTTATTTTTGGCAACGGTAAAGCGCTGCGCTTAAACGATCCTCGTCGTTTTGGTTGTTGCTTATGGCAAGAGCCCGGTGAAGTGCATAAGCTACTCTCTAAGCTTGGTCCTGAGCCGCTTACCGATGATTTTTTTGCTAAACGCGTGTACGAACAATCGCGCAATAAAAAAGTACCCGTAAAGCAATTT
>NZ_JACJDN010000679.1:0-2047 GCF_014163565.1 Pseudoalteromonas sp. SR45-5
CGTTCGAGGAGGGAGCATTCTATGAATTAACTTACTTTTTTATCGTTGTTATCTTCAATTGATGCAACGTTATCTGACTTTTTACTTTTTGCTGGCGCTTTGGTAACAGCTGGATCTTTGCCACCTTTTAATATGGTCATAAAATCATCTTTGCTTTTCGCTATTTCTAAAGCAAGTGATTCAATTTGTTGCTCACTAAGCGGTACGTCTACCTTTTCTAGCATCAGCTCAAGTGATTCTGCTATATCGAGCATCTTGTCATAAGCATCCGCTTCTTTTTTGGTAGTAAACGTCATACGCTCGACTCCGTTTCGTTCTACAACATATTTAACAACAACAGCCATGATTTCTCCTGCAAAATTGCTTGGCACCGTGGTTTTTAAAAAACCATTAGATTACTGTTTTTATGTACAGTAATGGTTTGTAAGTAAATTTGCAAGCGCGAAGTATTAATTTTTAGGTGTCTTAAATTTGACAAAAAACGGTAACTTTACTTTAGTTAAGCAATCACTTTGTTGTACCAGCTGCATTTTCAGGATTTCGGATCATAGTGATAATGCGTTTAGGTACACTTTAAGTGATGAACTTTACAGTTCCTTATTTATTGATTTCCTGAGCAATACTCAAAATTAAGAAAAGAAGAATAAGGGCAAGTTTAATGAAAACGTTAAAAAATTTACTCATCATAAGTTTATTATGTTTACTACCCGCGACTACCGCGTATGCACAATTATCAGAAGTAACTAAGCAAATGCCTCAAGCTGAGACAATTAGTATAAATAATGCTGATGCAGAGATGCTTGCTAAGTTACCTGGTATAGGTAAGAAAAAAGCGCAGGCAATTGTGGATTATCGTGAAGAAAATGGCGAATTTAAAAGCGTTAGTGATTTATCGCAAGTTAAAGGGATTGGCAAAAAACTTTTAGCTAAATTAGAGGGGAAACTTTCACTTTAATATTTCTAAAAAGTAATCAGGGTGCTAGGCGCCCTGATTAAATTGTTTTAGCGCATCGCTTAAGTGCTTTTTAGCAAAGTTAATTTCAATAGGTGTAGTTAATAGTGGATAGCACAATCCGCCAAGTATCAAAAATGGTATTAATATCCAACCTTTAAATACAGTGAATATTAAAAATAGTGGGCTAAGTAATAGCAACTTTATAATACGCAATAGAACTTTATCAGTTGGCGATAGCTGACTTAATGCAAGCGCAATTACGTCTTGACGCTGGCGTACTTTTAAATGCTTAAGCTGGTCTAATTGGCTTGAAAAAAATGTAAACATATCAAATCGACTTTTTAATTGATAAACGGGCAATAATTATAATAAATAGCGTTAGTGAGAAAATCCCAAATATCACTTCCATCCAAGCAGGCATGCTCATGCCAACAAACTGCCAATCTATATTTCCACAATCCCCGGTAGCTTGAAAAAAGCTAGGTATCCATTCATGTAGTGGCATAAATGATGGGAAATTTGGTTCAAACTCGCAGCTAAATGCAAAAGGGTCTGTGGTGGTCTGCATATCAATATGTTCGCGAGCAATTAAGTATCCCCAAACACTCGATATTCCCCAAATAACATACGCTATCATACGCACAGTTTTACTTTGTGGTTTACTTGAGCCTACAATCCCTGCGCCTAATAACCCCAATACTGCAGTGCGTTGATATATACACATTATGCAAGGCGCTAACCCCATTTTGTATTGAAAGAAAAGAGCGGTAACTTCAAGTAAAAAAACGATAGCTGTAAATAAAAGCCACGGGGTTCGTTGGGTAGGTAATTGTGCAAGCCAGTTCATAAAAATTCCGCGTTTTAATAGGACGTTAGATTATGACGTAGGATAAAGTATGCAGCAACAAAAAGGAAAAAAAAGCTACCGAAGTCGCTTTTTATAAGATGAAATTAATGACTACTCAATTCAGCCTTAGCAAAGGTTAAATGACGTTCTATTATTTTCCCATCGATACATAAGCTCAGTTATATTGCTTACTTATACTAAGGTGATGCATCATCTAAAGAATTTTTTATGGTTGCACTTTTTTG
>NZ_JACJDN010000067.1:0-10378 GCF_014163565.1 Pseudoalteromonas sp. SR45-5
GATGGCACACAAGATTACTCAGTAACGTTACAAGTTTTAGCAATTATGACGGCGCTGAGTTTTATACCGGCCGCCATAATTATGATGACCTCTTTTACACGAATTATTGTTGTACTCGCCATTTTGCGCCAAGCAATTGGCTTACAGCAAACACCGTCAAACCAAGTGTTATTAGGTATGTCACTTTTTTTAAGTATTTTTATAATGGCGCCTATTTATCAGCAGGTAAACGAGCGAGCTATAGAGCCTTACTTAAATGAGCAGGTTACATCAGTAGAGGCTTTAGAGCTTGCTAAAGAGCCAATGAAAGCATTTATGCTTTCACAGGTGCGTTTAAAAGATTTAGAAACGTTCGCTAAAATTGCTGGTTACGATCAGCTAAATTCGCCACAAGATACGCCATTAATAGTGTTAATACCGGCCTTTGTAACCAGCGAGCTGCAAACGGCATTTATAATTGGGTTTATGTTTTTTATCCCATTTTTAATTGTTGATTTAGTGGTCGCCTCGGTATTAATGGCGATGGGTATGATGATGCTTTCCCCCATGATAGTGTCCTTACCGTTTAAAATTATGCTGTTTGTACTTGTTGATGGTTGGAGCTTAGTGATGGGGACTCTAGCTAAAAGCTTTGGTTTAGGGACTTAGTATGCAAAGCATTAACATGACCCAACAATAGGAGTACAACATGGAACCGGAAATTTTTGTTGATATTCTAAGTGACGCGCTGTTTTTAGTTATTAAATTGGTGTCTGCAATTGTAGTCCCAGGCCTAATTATTGGTTTAGTGGTTGCTGTATTTCAGGCGGCAACATCAATCAATGAACAAACGTTGAGCTTTTTACCTCGTTTATTAATTACCATTAGTGCGCTAATTGTAGGTGGGCACTGGCTTACTCAAGAACTGATGGATTTTTTTACTCGCCTAGTATTACTTATTCCTGAAATTGCAGGTTAAACGTGGAATACCCCTTTGCTGTCGTTATTCAATGGTTGAGCGATTTTTTGCTGCCCCTGGTACGCATTAGCTCAATGATTATGATTATGGCTGGTTTAGGTGCTAAAAATGTCCCTACGCGTATAAAAATGGGGTTATCAGTTGTTGTAACTTTTCTTGTCGTTCCTGTTCTGCCGCCCGCTACATTCACTAATTTATTTTCGTTTGAGATGATTTTAGTCGTTATTCAACAAATGCTGATTGGTGTTGCTATTGGTTTTGCATCTATACTTTTATTAAATACCTTTGTTTTAGCAGGGCAAATACTTGCGATGCAAACCGGTTTAGGTTTTGCTTCGGTTATTGACCCCTCTAATGGCGCAAGCGTCCCAGCGGTTGGCCAGTTTTTCCTTATTTTGGCCACCTTGTTATTTTTTGCTTTTAACGGTCATTTAATGATGATTCAAATGGTGGTGCATAGCTTTCAAGTGCTACCTATTGATGGCACATGGTGGTCTGTAGATCATTACTGGGACATAGTGACTTGGGGCGGCTGGATGTTTACTACAGCACTGGTACTCTCACTTGCACCGCTTACCGCAATGCTCGTTATTAATATGTCGTTTGGGATTATGACGCGTGCAGCGCCGCAATTAAATATTTTCTCTATTGGTTTTCCGTTTACCTTGGTAGCGGGACTTATTATTATTTGGGCGACACTAGGTAACTTTGTTACTCAGTTTGAGTTTCAATGGTTAAAAATGGTTGAGCTAATGTGTACTTTAGTTGGTTGCTCACCTTAGGAGAAAGTCATGTCTGAAGACTCAGGACAAGAAAAAACAGAAGAACCGACATCCAAAAAGCTTGAAGAATCTAAAAAGAAAGGCCAAATAGCACGCTCAAAAGAGTTAGGTACCATGTTTGTACTTATTTTTTCGGCTATATCGCTTTTGATGTATGGTCCTGAAATTGGTAAAGGTTTATACAATGTAATGGGCCGAACCCTTAGCTTAAACCGCAACGAAGCCTTTGATACCACTAAAATGTTTGCCGTGTGGGGAGAGGTTGCAGACGCGTTGATGTTTCCTATGGCTATGTTTGTGTTAATTATCGTTTTGGCTGCATTTATTGGTAATACGTTACTCGGTGGTTTTAATTTTAGCTGGGAAGCTGCTGCACCTAAAGCAAGTAAAATGTCGCCAATGAAGGGCTTTAAGCGGATGTTTGGCCCGCAAGCGGCTATTGAGCTTGTAAAGTCACTCTTAAAATTTGGTTTGGTTGCAAGTTTTGCTGTGTTTTTAATTAATACTTATTTTGATGAAATACTGCATTTAAGTTTAGAAAGTGCACCGGGTAATATTATTCATGCCTTAGAGATTTTAGGGTGGATGTTTTTAGGCCTTTCGTGCACTTTAATTGTTATTGCCGCCATTGATGCGCCATTTCAAAGTTACAACCATAACAAACAACTTAAAATGACAATGCAAGAAATTAAAGATGAGTATAAAAATTCTGAAGGTGACCCACAAATAAAAGCGCGCATTAGGCAAACACAAAGGCAAATGTCGCAAAACCGCATGATGCAAGATGTTCCTGACGCTGATGTTATTGTTACCAACCCAACTCACTACTCTGTAGCATTAAAATACGACACGGAGCGCGCAGGTGCGCCTATAGTGCTTGCTAAAGGCATTGATGAAATGGCGATGCAAATTCGAAAAGTAGCAATAGGGAATGAAGTACCTATATTAGAATCCCCCATGTTGACCCGAGCGCTTTATCATACGGCTGAAGTAGGAGAGCAAATACCCGATCAGCTATTTACCGCAGTAGCGCAAGTTTTAGCGTATGTATTTCAGCTTAAGCGCTTTAATAAAGGGCGCGGTAAACGTCCAACTAAGCTCAATAAAAAGCTGCCAATCCCCGATGCCTACAAGTATTAAACCGTTAACTGAGTAACTTGGAATAGTTATTGCAAATTCTACGTAGTGTCAATTTTTTGAAATTGTAGAATTATGAGTTTTAAAGCGGTATTACAACAACTTAACAGAGACAAAAAAGACTATGCCAAAGGGGTAGGTACACCTTTGCTTGTGCTTGCTGCCTTGGGAATGGTGATTTTACCACTACCGCCATTTTTACTCGATATCCTTTTCTCGTTTAATATTGCTCTCGCGTTAGTGGTTTTACTTGTAACTGTTTACACGATGAAGCCAGTTGAATTTGGTATTTTCCCCTCTGTATTACTAATCGCTACAATTATGCGCTTAGCACTTAACGTTGCCAGTACTCGAGTTGTGTTACTTGAAGGCCATAATGGTGGTGACTCTGCCGGTAAAGTAATTGAAGCGTTTGGCTCAGTTGTTATTGGTGGTAACTACGCTGTTGGTTTGGTTGTGTTTTTAATCCTGATCATTATTAACTTTGTAGTAATTACTAAAGGTGCTGGTCGTATTTCTGAGGTATCTGCGCGTTTCACCCTTGATGCAATGCCGGGTAAACAAATGGCAATTGACGCCGATTTGAACGCAGGCTTTATCAGCGCAGAACAAGCGCGTGACCGCCGCGAGGAAGTAACTCGCGAAGCTGATTTTTACGGCTCAATGGATGGTGCGAGTAAATTTGTAAAAGGTGATGCGATTGCAGGTATTGTTATACTAATCATCAATATTGTTGGTGGTTTATTTGTCGGTATGATCCAGCACAATTTGAGTTTTGGCAATGCAATGGAAGTATATACATTACTTACCATTGGCGATGGCTTAGTTGCTCAACTCCCTTCTTTACTGCTTTCAATTGGTACCGCGATTGTTGTAACACGCCAAAATGAGTCGCTCAATATGGGGGACCAATTTAAGAAACAACTAGGCAACGAAAAGTCACTCTTTATTGCATCTGGTATTTTGATCATCATGGGCTTAGTGCCTGGTATGCCGCATATTGCTTTTTTAAGTTTAGGTGCGTTACTGGGTTACTTAGCTTACTACACACAGCAAAGTAAATTAAAAGCTGCTGCGGCAGAAGCTGAAGAGGCCGCTAATGGCGGAAGCGTTGCAACGGGTGTTGCTAATAAACAAGAACAAAAAGAACTAGGCTGGGATGACGTTCAGCAGGTTGATGTAATTGGCTTAGAAGTCGGTTATAGATTAATTCCGTTAGTGGACCAATCACAAGGTGGTGAGCTACTTAATCGTATTAAGGGGGTGCGTAAAAAGCTTTCTCAAGAGCTTGGTTTTTTAGTGCCGCCGGTACATATACGCGACAACTTAGAGCTTGACCCTAACGCTTACAGAATAACACTAATGGGGGTTTCAACCGGTGAAAGCGAGCTTAAGCATGGCGACGAGCTAGCGATTAACCCAGGACAAGTATTTGGTCCAATTAAAGGGGTTGAAACAAAAGATCCTGCGTTTGGCCTTGATGCCGTATGGATCAAGCCAGATCAAAAAGATGAAGCACAATCACTAGGTTATACCGTTGTAGATTCAGCTACGGTAGTTGCCACTCATATTAGCCAGTTATTAACTAACAGTGCAGCGTTATTACTAGGGCATGAAGAAGTTCAAAACCTACTTGATATGCTTGCTAAAAGCCATCCTCGCTTAGTGGAAGGACTAGTACCTGATGTATTGCCATTAACTGCTATTGTAAAAGTACTACAAAATTTATTAAATGAAGGCGTGGCTATTCGCGATATGCGCTCAATTGTTCAAACCCTTGTTGAGTATGGCCCACGTAGTCAAGACCCTGATGTATTAACGGCTGCAGTGCGTATTTCACTGCGTAGATTAATTGTTCAAGATGCGGTGGGTATGTCATCAGAAATCCCTGTCATAACCTTGGCGCCTGAGTTGGAACAGATGTTGCATCAGTCATTGCAAAATGCAGGCGATGAAGGTGCCGGTATTGAGCCAGGACTTGCAGAGCGACTTCAAGTGTCATTGACACAAGCGCATCAAAATCAAGAAATGGCCGGCGAACCTTCTATATTGCTAACGTCAGGAATGTTACGCACTGTGTTATCTCGTTTTGTTAAGTACACCATTCCAGGATTGAGAGTGATGTCTTATCAAGAGGTACCAGACGAAAGACAGATCAAAATTGTAAGCTCGGTAGGCCAACAATAAGATTTTAACAGGGGTTGAATCATGAAAATTAAACGTTTTTTTGCTAAAGATATGCGCACAGCACTTAAAGAAGTTAAAGATGAGTTAGGTGTTGATGCGGTTATTATGTCAAATAAAAAACTGGCTAACGGTGTAGAAATTGTAGCGGCAGTTGATTATGACAAAGCAGCCCCTAAAGTAGCAGCGCAACCACAACGCCCTGCAGAGCCGCGTACTCAGGCGCCACAACAAAGCATGCATAACTTTGTAAAACCAGAGCCACAGCGTGCCAAGCCTGAGCCTCAAGCAAAAGTTGCTGACAGCCTACAAGCATTATTAGAGCGTCAATCACCGCGTCCTCGTTCTCCTGAGCTTGCATCGATGTTTTCACAATCGGGTATTGATACTACTGATAACTATCAAGAACCTGATATGGGGCAGCGTACTAAAAATATGTTTGCTCCTGAAGCTGCTGCGCCAGTTCGTCCACAAACTCAAGCGGATAGCTTAGGCTTTGATGATTTAGACCGCGACTTTGATGATTTAGATAGCCCAGTAACCACTCGCCAACAAGCACCTAATAATGAAAGCGAAGAAATGACAACAATGCGTGAAGAAATGAACGCAATCCGTCAATTATTAGAACACCAAGTATCAGGCTTGATGCAGCAAGATATGGCGCGTCGCGATCCAACACGCGCTTGTATGGTTGACCGTTTAGTCGGTATGGGTATCGATAAAGAAGTAGCACAGCAAATGGCATGTTTTGTACCTGATGATGTGTCTCGTAAGCAAGGTTGGAAAGCATTGTTAACTATGGTCGAAGATCAAATGCAAACAACCAATAATGAAATACTTCGCCAAGGTGGTGTATATGCGTTAGTGGGTCCAACAGGTGTGGGTAAAACAACGACTGTTGCTAAGCTTGCAGCTCTAGGCGCACAAAAATATGGTGCCGATAAAGTGGCGTTAATAACCACTGATACATACAGAATTGGTGCTTATGAACAACTTGCAACATATGGTCGTATTATTGGTTGTGGTGTTAAGCAAGTTAAAGATGCTAATGAATTAGCTGAAGTTTTATATCATTTACGAAATAAACGTCTAGTATTAATTGACACAGCAGGTATGAGCCAGCGAGATTTACGTTTAACTGAGCAATTAAACACGTTAATGCGTAACCAACGTGTAGATATTCGCAGCTACTTAGTACTTAGCGCGACAGCACAAATTAATGTATTGCAAGAAACTGTACGTCACTTTAAAAAAGTACAGTTAAGTGGCTGTATTTTCACTAAGTTAGACGAATCATTAAGTTTGGGTGAGATTATTAGTATTGCGATTCAAAATCGCCTTCCAATAGGGTATCTTACTAATGGTCAACGAGTACCAGAGGATATTCGTGTTGCAAATGCTGAGAAACTAGTTAAAAAGGCTGAGCAATTATATTTAAAAAGAACAAAAGAACAACATTCAAGGCACCAAGCAGTGGCGCCAAGCACAGTAGGGATGTATGATTAACACAGTATTAGATCAAGCAAGCGGCCTGCGCAAAATGAGTCAAAACAATAACAACGGCGTAAAAGTTATCGCTGTAACCGGTGGTAAAGGTGGAGTAGGGAAAACAAATGTTTCTCTAAATACAGCTATTGCACTTGGGCAGCAAGGTAATCGAGTATTAGTGCTGGATGCTGACTTGGGTTTAGCAAACTGTGATGTGATGCTTGGTTTACGTGTAGAGCGTAACTTGTCACATGTCTTGTCTGGTGAATGTGAGCTTGATGAAATTTTAGTTGAAGGCCCTGCAGGAATTAAAATTGTACCCGCTACATCGGGTTCGCAAAGTATGGTTGAATTATCACCATCTGAGCATGCTGGGCTAATTCGTGCGTTTAGCGAATTGAATACCGAATTTGATATTTTAATTGTAGATACAGCTGCTGGTATTTCAGACATGGTACTGAGCTTCTCGCGTGCAGCGCAAGATGTAATGGTTGTTGTATGCGATGAGCCGACATCAATCACCGACGCTTACGCACTTATTAAAGTATTAAGTCGTGAGCACGGCGTTTATAAATTTAAAATTGTTGCCAATATGGTGCGCAGTATGCGTGAAGGCACTGAATTGTTTGCAAAGCTATCTAAAGTTACCGACCGCTTTTTAGATGTATCAATGGAGCTAGTAGCAACGGTTCCTTATGATGAAAATATGCGCAAAGCAACACGTCGTCAAAAAGTAATAGTAGAGCTCTTTCCAAATTCGCCAGCCGCTCTTGCGTTTAAAACGCTGGCAACAAAAGCAGTTAAATGGCCAATACCCAACCAACCATCTGGGCATTTAGAGTTTTTCATTGAGAAACTAGTAAACGGTTAATTATGACAACACTGGTGAATAGAGCTATGGGATATCAATCAACACAAAATTTAAATGTGATTGTTGAGAAGCATGCATCACTTGTTAAAAAAGTGGCATGTCATCTAATTGCTCGATTACCACCTAGCGTTCAACTTGATGATTTAATTCAATCAGGAATGATAGGTTTAATAGAAGCTTCGAAAAACTTTGATGCAACAAAAGGCGCAAGCTTTGAAACTTTTGCAGGTATTCGTATTCGCGGTGCTATGCTTGATGAAATGCGCCGTGGTGATTGGGCTCCTCGTTCAGTTCACCGTAAAAACAGGCAAGTTGCAGAAGCAATTACTGAGCTCGAAAGTAGTCTGAACCGCGAACCAACGGACATAGAAGTTGCTGAAAAACTTGAAATTTCGCTCAATGAGTACCATCATATTTTAAATGATGCGAATACGAGTAAAATATTAGGCATTGAAGACCTTGGTGTAGATGAGGATGTTATTACTCCTGTAGGCCAAGATTTAGCACAAGATAAACCTTTTAATAATGTTAAAAATGATAGGTTTAATGAGTCTTTGCTAAGTGCAATTAAGTCATTACCAGAGCGTGATGCAATGGTGCTTTCTTTGTACTACAACGATGAAATGAATTTAAAAGAAATAGGACATATACTCGATGTAAGTGAATCGCGTGTAAGTCAGATACATGGTCAGGCGATGATTAAGCTTAAAGCTAAAATCAATGACTGGATAAATTAGTAGTAAGTAAACAAAGGTTAATACCTCACTGGGGGATGTTTTGGATAAAAACATGAAAATTCTTGTAGTTGATGATTTTTCAACGATGAGACGCATTATAAAAAACCTGTTACGTGACTTAGGTTTCACTAACGTTCAAGAAGCTGATGATGGGTCTACAGCTTTGCCTATGTTGCAAAATCAAGTGTTTGATTTTGTAGTTACGGATTGGAATATGCCTGGAATGCAGGGTATTGATCTTTTAAGAGCAATACGTGCAGACGATAAGTTAAAACATATCCCTGTATTAATGGTAACGGCAGAGGCTAAAAAAGAACAAATAATAGCTGCAGCGCAAGCTGGTGTTAATGGTTATATTGTTAAGCCATTTACGGCTGGAACATTAAAAACTAAATTAGAAAAAGTATTTGAACGCTTAGGCTAATGATGGGGGAGAGGCTTATGCCAGCACCAGCTGCGCCTCAAATAACGTTAGAACAAGCTCGTCAGCTCGTTGTTTTTTTAGAAAATGATGAGCAAGACAAAGCAAATCAGTTGATTTTAGAGGCTGCATCTAAAGAGCAGTCTGAATTATTTGCTGAAGTTGGAAAGTTGACTCGTCAACTGCACGAAGCCCTTAAAAGTTTTGAGCTTGATACTCGCTTAACTGATATAACGACAGATGCGATTCCAGATGCTAAAAAGCGGCTTAATTATGTTATAGAAATGACAGAAAATGCGGCTAATAAAACAATGGATGCAGTGGAAGCGAGTCTTCCTATAGCCCAACAGTTAGCGGACGAAATATCTCATATCAAACCGACATGGGATCGTTTAATGAGCCGCGAGATTGAGCTTGGTGAGTTTAAGCAACTTTGCCATAGCATCGATAAGTTTATGAACAACTCTCATCATAAGACTGATGAGCTTCAAAACTTAATGACAAATGTACTAATGGCTCAAGACTATCAAGACTTAACAGGTCAAGTTATTCGCCGTGTTATCGAACTTGTTAGGGAAGTAGAAGAAAGTTTACTTCATCTTTTAACTGCGTTTGCTGAACAAGACGACACTAACAGCACCGCGAATAAAGTAGAACAACAAAAAATAAAAGAACCAGTTGCCACACAAACTTTAGCAGGTCCTGAAGGCCCTATTATTGATAAAGAATCGCGTAATGATGTTGTATCTGATCAAGATGAAGTTGATGATCTTTTATCAAGTTTGGGCTTCTAAGAGGAGAGTAACTGCATGTTTGAAGTCGATGAAGATATTTTACAAGACTTTCTTGTAGAGGCTGGAGAAATCCTAGAGCTTTTATCTGAACAGTTAGTTGAGCTGGAAAATAATCCAGAAGATACCGAGTTACTAAACGCTATATTTAGAGGTTTTCACACTGTAAAAGGTGGTGCAGGCTTTTTAGCTATGACAGAACTTGTTGATGCTTGTCACGGTGCTGAAAACGTATTTGATTTACTACGTCAAGGCGTGCGAACAGTCAACTCAGAGTTAATGGATGTTATTTTACAAGCACTAGACACCATTAATGAGATGTTTGCGACTATCCAAAACAGAGACAAGCCTGAACCTGCAGATCCTGAATTACTTCATACTCTTCATATCTTAGGTCTACCTCCAACAGAAGCCGAAGCCACTGAAGCCTCTTTACAAACAGAGGTTGAACAACCTCATAATGAAGTGGTGGATACACCGGTAGCTGATGATGAAGATCCGTTTGCATTTGATGAACTATTTAGCGGAGCGCCTTCGGTTAGCGATGCTGAAATAGATGAAATCACTGAAGACGAATTTGAAAGCTTACTTGATGAGCTGCACGGTAAAGGACAAGGTCCTGCAGTTGAAAAACCAGTAGCAAGTAGTAGTGATTTTAGTGGTGATATTACTGATGATGAATTTGACAGCTTATTAGACGAGTTACATGGTGTTGGCAGTTTTGGTGAAGTTACGAGCAAACCTGAACAAAATGATGCCAATAAAACACCTGTAGAATCTGCTATACCAGCTGTAAATACAGTTAATTCATCAGATGATGAAATTAGTGATGACGAATTTGAAGCGCTTCTTGATGAACTTCATGGTAAAGGCACTGCTCCTAAATCGATAGAAAGTGCGCCAGCTGCAAAACAACCTGAACCTGTTTCACCGCCAGCTAAACAAGTGAGTGAACCAGTAAAAAAAGCTGAGCCAGCTAAAGCTCCTACTCCAAAACCAGTTGAAAAAG
>NZ_JACJDN010000680.1:0-2036 GCF_014163565.1 Pseudoalteromonas sp. SR45-5
GGCGCGCTTGCGGAATCTTCTAATTTTCTGCATCCTGCAATTGAACTTAATCAACTCCAATTTTCACTAATCCATGTTTATTACTATATTACTTTTTAGTTCTATGTAATGTAGGCCATCCGGGCCTGTATCCTTAAATTCCTAAACATCCTGTAGGGTAAATACTATTACCAAATCCTTAATTACACTTCCTAGTGTATCCTTGTTTTAACCAATCCCTTGTGTTGCCTTAAAGGCCTGTCCATTTATTCCTTCAACATCCTGTTGAACAACTTAGCCTTGTTGTTATCCTTTTCGCATCTTCCTGACGCTGTCCTTTTTACAACATTGCGTTGTGATACTCATCCTGAGCCTGTCCTAAAGTCCGTGTTGTCCTGATAACCTAATCATTGGTTGGTTGAGTAAGCAGTCCATTTCCTTTTACTCAATAAGCGTCATTGCTTGGTTGATGCGTAAATTATAGTGCAATAGAGCAACTAAAATAGAGATAAAACTACATTCAATTAGTGTTTTTGCAATAGTAATAAAAATAAATTTAATATAATTCATGTGTTTAACTGTTTTTAGGTTGTTTTTTATCTTGTTTTTTACTCATTAGCTGTCACATCCGTAAGACATCTCTTACACCGTATTTCCTTTTTGGGCGTTATTTACATATTTACATTTATTTAAAGTGTGCACTTTTAGAATGAGCACGGTAGAATTCGTTGATAATAATAGTTATTTAGGTGGAATAATGAAGAAAGTATTTGCACTTGTTTTAGGGGTAGTTGCATCGGCACCAGTCTTTGCAAACGATGTTGTTAACATCTACTCTTTTCGTCAACCGTTTTTAATTCAGCCAATTTTAGAAGATTTTACAAAGCAAACAGGCATAAAAACCAATGTTGTTTTTGCTAAAAAAGGGCTAATTGAGCGTGTTAAACGCGAAGGCAAGCACAGTAAAGCTGATTTAGTATTAACCTCTAACTTTAGCGCGCTTATTCAATTAGAAGATTTAAAATTAACACAAACTATAAAAAGTGACAGTGTAAATAATAATGTTCCAGCCGCCTTTCGTGACGGTGATGGCCAATGGGTTGCGCTTACTAAGCGAGTGCGTAATGTATATTCATCAAAAGAGCGAGTTGGTGAGTTACCTAAGCTCACTTATGAAGATTTAGCAGACTCTAAATACAAAGGACAAATTTGTACGCGCTCTGGCAAACATCCATATAATTTAGGTTTAGTGGCTTCTATGATTGCACACCATGGTGAAGCGCAAACTAAAGAGTGGCTTGAAGGTGTTAAGGCTAATTTAGCACGCAAGCCCCAAGGTAACGATCGTGCTCAAGTTAAAGCTGTTAAAGAAGGTTTATGTAACTTGGCATTAGGTAATAGTTACTACCTTGGCAAAATGCTAGAAGATAAAGAACAAAAAGGTTGGGCAGAGGCCGTAAATATTAACTTTCCGAATCAAGTTAATCGTGGCTCACATATAAATGTATCGGGTGCGGTTATTACCAAATACGCTAAAAACCCTGAAAATGCATTAAAGCTCATAGAGTATATGACCGACAGCAAAGCACAAAACATGTATGCCTCATTAAATATGGAGTATCCAGTTAAGTCGGGTGTTGAATTATCAACTTTGGTTGCCTCTTGGGGTAGCTTTAAAGAAGACAGCTTGCCACTTGATGAGATTAGTAAATATCGTCCGTTAGCACTTAAGCTAATTGATGAGGTGAAGTTCGATCTTTAATGACTAATAAATTTAAGCTGTCTAAATGGCAGCTCTTTGCGTGGTCGACTGGCTTAATACTATCGGCCCCGTTGTTTTTTCTTCTTTTTGAATCTCTACAAGGTAGCTCTGAGGTGTTTTCTCACCTGTGGGATACCGTGCTTTGGGATTACATAACCAATACCGTATTGTTAGTTTTAGGTGTTTGCGTCCTTAGCTGCGCCATAGCTTTGCCACTTGGGTGGCTAACGGCTTACTGTAGTTTCCCGGGTAAAAAACAGTTTGAATGGGCACTTATGCTGCCCCTTGCTATGCC
>NZ_JACJDN010000681.1:0-2029 GCF_014163565.1 Pseudoalteromonas sp. SR45-5
TACTAACTATAGTTGGGCAAATATTTGATAAAGCCCATTTTCTTATAAGGATTTAGCATGAAGTTTTATTTATCTGCATTAGCTGTAGCCACCGTGGTCAGCTCGTTTAGCACTTATGCTGCTACAGAGTCATTTGAAGCGAAAGTAACAGTACAAAATGCTGTAGTACTCACAAAAGATAACGATTTAAATTTTGGTACTATTCGTGCTATTTCAGATCCATTAGGCGCCGAACAAGCAACGCTGACAGTTAATCCTGATCCAGCTGCGAGCCCTGTTACTTCACAAGATAATCCAACTGGTAACGCTGCGAGTATCTCAATAATTGAAGGTGGTGAAGCGGGTGCTTTCAGTGTGTCAGATGTAGTACCAAACTCTATTTTAACCATTAGCGACCCAGTAAATACTTTGATACTACCCTTAGCTGGCCAAGGCTTAAATGAACCTGATTTTACTGTAGATGCTTGGACTTACTTTATAACGAGCGGAACAAATGCAGGAGCGCTTTATACGCAGGGTACTCCTAACCTACAAGCTGGTGCTGATGGCGCTGTATCATTTAATATAGGCGCGACTCTTTCTACTTCATCAAACGCATCAAGTGTGGATTACCCTGATGGTGAGTATTCTGGTAGCTTTAATATTGAAGTGTCATATTAATTAGTGTTTAAACAAACAATGCGCTTTTTGTATGTTTCTGCTTGGCTTTCGTTAATGTTTAGCGAGCAAGCCTATAGCGCAAGCATACAACAAGAAGCGCTTAATTTTGGCACTTTAGTTATCCCTCAAAATAATACTTTAAGCTCTATCACGATTAACCACAATGGTGAAATAACCACATTTGGTAGTATTTACGTATTAACTGAGGGGAATCCCGCAGAACTTTTATTTACCGATTTACCTCCGCTTACTCAAATATCGTTTAATAAAATGAGTGACTCTACATTGCAAAGTGAAGTACTTGGAGCTAATAGTGCCAAGTTTACGGTTGTATTAGTGGATTTACCAAGCACGCAAACTAGCGATGAATTTGGAGATCTTTTACTCAAAGTAGGTGGCCGTTTAATAACGACAGGGACTAGCCAAAGTTACTTAGATGGTAGTTTTATTACTGACACCCAATTAGAAATTACGATTGATTACTAAAGGAAAAACATGCTTTATAAAGTTTTAGTGCTGCTCGCACTGAGTGTATGTATTTTAGGAAAAAATGCATACGCAAATTTACTTATCTCTCCAACCCGTATTAGTTTTGATGAACGTCAACGAACCGCTAAAGTTACCGTAATTAATACGGGGGATGAATATCAAACATATCGTGTTTTATGGAGTGAGAAGCAAGCGCAACCTAGCGGTGGCTACATACAGTTGGCAGAGGCTACAAGCGAAAGTTTAAGTTCAATGGCACGTTTGTCACCAAAACAAATGCGTTTAGCACCTGGTGAAAAACAAACAGTAAAAATAGCAATACGTAAACCTAAAGGTCTAGCTTCTGGTGAGTACCGCTCTCATCTTCTATTTCAAGCATTGCCTGGTGAAAATACTAATAAAACAAGCTCAATAAAAGTTAATATGATTATGAGCTACAGCATTCCTATTTTGTTACGTAAAGACATGAAAGAGCCAGAAGTTGCCATAGAACAAGCTAAGCTAGTGCTAAATGAAAGCAATCAACGTCCTCAGTTTTTATTGAATATAAAACGAGAAGGTAAGTTTAGTAGCTACGGTAAATTAAGTGCTTACTTTGTTGATAGCAATAACGAGCAAGTTAAAATTGCAGAAATTGGTAATTTAAGTATTTATCCAGAAGTGGATAATGCGTTTGTAACCCTTAGTTTATTTAGTGACAAAAATTTAGATAAAGCAGGAAAAGTCATTTTTAAATATGAAGGCAGTCAAGAATATAAAGACCTTACATTTGCACAATACACTCTGCCTTTAACCTCACAATCACTTAATGTTTTAACTGTGAATGACGCTAAATAATTTATTGTATGCACTATTACTAAGCATAAGTAGTTTGCTTAGT
>NZ_JACJDN010000682.1:0-2026 GCF_014163565.1 Pseudoalteromonas sp. SR45-5
AGCTTAGTTGTACAAGTATTATTTTTTTACTTTAGCATTAGCGAACGCATCGGCAAATGCATTGCCCATTAACGCATTACCGTTGTCACGTTTAGGCTTTGCAGCGCGAGGTTGCGAATTATTAGCACGTGCTTGTGGCTTTTGCGTAGCTGGAGCTGCTGACTTATTACTTGTGTCAATATCGTCATCTAAGCGCATAGTAAAGCTTATGCGTTTACGTGCAGCGTCTACTTCAACAACTTTAACCTTTACAATATCACCAGCTTTAACAACTTCACGCGGATCTGATATAAATTTATTCGTGATTGCTGAAATATGCACTAAACCATCTTGGTGAACACCTACATCAACAAACGCACCAAAATTAGCAACGTTTGAAACCACGCCTTCTAAAATCATACCTGGTTTTAGGTCACTAATTTTTTCAACACCGGCTTTAAACTCAGCTGTTTTAAATTCAGGTCTAGGATCTCGACCTGGTTTATCAAGCTCAGTGATAATGTCGGTAACGGTTGGTAAGCCAAACTTTTCGTCAGTGTAATCGTTAGCAGCAAGTTTAGTTAAAAAGTCGCTGTTACCAATTAGGTTACTGACATCTACGCTATTGCGTTCACAAATGCGTTTAACAACAGGATAAGCTTCAGGGTGAACTGATGAGTTATCTAGTGGATCGCTACCATTGTTAATACGTAAAAAACCAGCCGCTTGTTCAAATGCTTTTGGCCCTAAACGCTCAACCTTTTTAAGCTCACTACGTTTAGTAAATGTGCCGTTAGCATCGCGATAATTAACGATATTTTGCGCTAATGTTTTGTTCAAACCAGATACACGTGTAAGTAGTGGTACCGAGGCCATATTTAAATCTACGCCTACTGAGTTTACACAGTCTTCAACTACTGAAATAAGGCTCTGGCCTAATTGGCTTTGCGATACATCATGTTGGTATTGGCCAACACCAATTGATTTTGGCTCAATTTTAACAAGTTCAGCAAGAGGATCTTGAAGGCGGCGTGCAATAGAGACAGCCCCTCGTATAGAAACATCTAAATCTGGAAATTCGTTAGCTGCAAATTCAGAAGCTGAGTAAACCGATGCACCTGCTTCGCTAACCATAATTTTACTAAGTTTAAGTTCGCTGTTTGCTTTGATAAGCTCAGCAACCAACTTATCTGATTCGCGTGATGCAGTACCGTTACCAATCGCAATTAGCTCAACTTTATGCTGACGGCAAAGTTGCTCTAACGTACGCACTGATTTATCCCAATGATTTTGTGGTGCATGAGGGAAAATAGTTTGTGTAGCTAGTAATTTACCTGTGCTATCAACAACGGCAATCTTACAGCCAGTACGAAGGCCTGGATCAAGACCTAAAGTAGTACGAGGGCCTGCAGGTGCAGCCATTAATAAATCTTTTAAGTTTTTAGCAAATACATCTATTGCACCGGCTTCTGCTTTTTCGCGCATTGCTGCAAAAAACTCATTCTCTAGGTGTAACCCTAGCTTAACTTTCCACGCCCATTGAACAACGTTTAATAACCAAGGACTTGCCGCTTTATATTTAATATCTAAACGGTAATGCTCAGCAATCATGTTTGCACATAATTGTGCTGAATTTTCAGCACTAGGTTCAGGGTTTATATTTAACTGAAGTACACCTTCATTTCGAGCTCTAAGCATTGCAAGCGCACGGTGAGAAGGTACTTTTTTAAGAAGTTCTTGATGCTCAAAGTAATCACGGTATTTTGCACCGGCTTGCTCTTGGCCTTTAATCACAGTACTTTCAATTGCGCCATTTTGGCTAATGTGGCTTCTAAATTTAGCAAGTAATTTTGCGTCTTCAGCAAAGCGTTCCATTAAGATGAATTTAGCGCCTTCAAGTACCGCTTTTGTATCTGCAAAACCTTTTTCAGCATTTACAAACTGCTCTGCTTGTTGCTCTGGGTCAAGGTTAGCATCTTTAAATAGTGCATCCGCAAGAGGCTCTAAACCAGCTTCAATTGCTATTTGACCTTTAGTGCGGCGCTTA
>NZ_JACJDN010000683.1:0-2023 GCF_014163565.1 Pseudoalteromonas sp. SR45-5
TAATAACCTGTTCGTATTTCTCTGCTGGCAATAAATTAGCCTTTGGAAAATTTTCACGATTTGGCGCATCTGGCCAATTTTGCGCTTCAAAACACAAAGCTTGCCGTGCTTTAAAAGGCGAACCAACAAAGTTTGCGGTATAAAGCTGCATGCCTGGCTGCGTACTTTTAAGGGTTAAACTAACGTTCGTGTGTGGCGAAGTTAATGTAGCCATCGTCTTTAAACTGCTGTCATCATTAAAAATATAGCAGTGATCAAAGCCATTTCCAGCTTCTAGCTGAGGATGAACGGCGCTTAAGGCCTCACCAACTTGAGCTGGCTTAGTAAAGTCAAAGCAGGTACCGCAAACTAAAGCGGCTTCATTAAGTGGAATACTAGTTGTATCAATAGGAAGGTAACGATCGGTATTAATTTGAACAAGATGCTCATTAATTGATGAGCTGCCATCAAGATTAAAGTAGCAATGGTTAGTAAAGTTAACGAGCGTTTCTTTATTGGTTAGCGCTTTAAAGTGCAGAGTAAGCTCGCCGTTTTTAGCGCTAATAGTTTGCCAAACCTGCAACTCACCGGGGAAACCTTGTTCGCCGTCGGGCGAGCAATAATAAAGCTCAACTTCACTTTCAGTTTGTTTGGTTACTTGCCAAAGTACTTTATTAAAACCTTTAACACCGCCATGTAGGCTATTAGGACCGTTATTTGCCTCTAATTGATACTGCGTACCAGATAAGCTAAAACGCCCCTTTGCAATACGATTAGCGTATCGACCTACTGTAGCGCCTAAGTAAAATGGGTTTTCAAGATAGTATTTAGGGTCATCGACGCTAAGCGTCATTTCTTGTTTTTTAAATTTAATGCTTTTTATTATTGCGCCAAACGGTAAAATTTCAGCTGTTAAATTCTCACCATCACTGAGCTGAATAACTTGTAAAGGCTGGTTACTGGCAATAGATGTCACACGCATACTCCAATCAAATTACCGAATTAACATTTCCTGTTATAACGGCGCAACAATATATAATATAAATAGTATATAATTGGAGCCTGCAACTCAATCTAAATACGTTAAAATTTCTCGACAAAAATTTATACCTCTTCACTTAATTAAGTGATCTATTTTGAGGAAAGAAAATCGTGTTGATAACAAGGCAAAAATTTCGTTATTTAGTTGTTCTATATCAGAAATTTTTAACGCAGTTATCGTCAGATTTAATCCCTCAAATTGATTAAGTATTATTGAGGATAGGTATTACAGCTGCCATTATTTATTTACACTAATCCAGCTCAGCATGAGCTTATATAAAATATAAGCTTTGTAAGGTTAACTCCCTTGGTAAATATGCTCGTTAAGCGCCGCTTTTTCGTCAATGCTAAGCGCTTGCTTTGATTTAGCAATAAAATCGTACCTCACCATCACAGCTTTTCCTATTGCGCAGCATTTATCGTGTTGCCATGCTTCTTGCCTAAGTGTAAAAGAGCTAGTGCCTATATGCTCTACAGAGGTTTTTACGGTCACTTCGTGGCCATAAAATAATTCGCCCACAAACGACACTTCAACTTTGGCGATAATCAATTTCCAATCATGTGGATTTAAGTCCGGTGTAAAAAACTTAAAAATAGGTCCACGCGCGACTTCAAACCATACAGGGAGTACGGTATTGTTGATGTGTCCGAGTGCATCTGTTTCGCTAAAGCGCGGCATCACTTTTTCAATAAACATAAAAATCCAATAATAATTATATAAAGGTAAACCATGACGGACTTTATACGCGTTATTAATAACGCATTAAGCGATGAGTTTTGCGATGAATTTATTTCCACATTCGCGCAAAGCCCGCATGTAAGACAAGGGGTAACATCGGGCGGTGTCGACTTAAAGAAAAAAGACAGCCACGACCTACACTTAAATAATCACCCCGAATATGCACAACAATTAAAACATATACAACAAACGACTGCACAGCATGTTTTTAAGTATGTTGAAGAGCATATTTTTATGATGATTGGGGCATTTGGCTTAAAGGTT
>NZ_JACJDN010000684.1:0-2022 GCF_014163565.1 Pseudoalteromonas sp. SR45-5
CACACCGACGACAAACTAGGCCCGCATTATTAGTTTTTTCGTAAAGCTCAATCCACTTTAAACGTTGTTTAATTTCTTTGTTCATAGCGTCATAGTATATTGAAACGATCTCTATGAATCACACACAGGAAGTGATGCTTCGTGGACGCTTCTTTATACTTGTAATTAAGCACGTTTGATAAAATATGCGAAGAAGGTAAATAATACATTTACCTTCTTTTTAAAAGTATTAGCCTTTATAAACACTTTGGTGTTGATTAATGATGTTGTAGCTAGGGGAGTTTATGTTATCTATATAGCGCCAATCGGTTGTGATTTGCTCTTTAGTAATAGTCACTAACATATATCCACGGTGTGATAAGTCACAATAGTTTAAGTCGTTTATTAACAATGAAAGCGAGTCAGCCATTTGCTTTGCTTGTACTGTATTAAGCGCTAAATAATGCTCCATCCCCGGGGATGTAACACCTGGTGTTGCAAATTCTACTCCTATGCTTTCGCCTTTTGCATTTTTTAATGTGCCATGCCACGCATTGTGCGTATCACCTGCAACCACGACTAACTTTTTATTTAATGCGGTAACGCTTTTGTATAATGCTTCGCGCTCGCTTGGGTAACCATCCCACGCATCTAAATTGTAAGGCATTAAAGTATTTACGCGTGCGAGTTGCTCAGGTGTTACTGCTTTATTAGCTAACACGGCTTTTTTAATGGCAACAAGCTCTTTTAACACCTGCGGTATTTTAGTGCGATCGGATTGCGAGAATATTTCAGTAGGTAGCCACATTTTAGTCATCAATACTTGCTGGCCCAATACTTGCCATTTTGCATTTGATTTAGTTATTGCACTCGTGAGCCAGTTTAGTTGTGTGTTACCTAGTAACTGCCTACTTGGATTATTTAAATCACTGGCAAAGCGCGCAACATCCATTTGTTTGGTCTCTAGGTTTTTATAGTCGCTGTAAGCGAGTTGTTTATCGCGTGCTATTACGCGCGTATCTAGCATGTGCAAGCTTATTAAATTACCAAAATCGAAGGTGCGGTATATTTGCGGGCTTTGTTCGCCCATAGGCGGTCTAATTGGCAGCCATTCGTAATAGGCTTGAATAGCTGCTGCACGGCGCTTAAAAAAGTCACCTTCATCAGGGGTATGATTTTCAGCACCACTTTTATAGGTATCGTTGGTAACTTCGTGATCATCCCATATTGCAATAAAAGGCGCTGCAGCGTGAAGAGCTTGAAGTCCTTGGTCTGTTCTGTAAATAGCATAGCGCTTACGATAGTCGCTAAGGGTAATAATTTCACCACTGTTATCGGCTGCTAATTGGCGGCCAATTTTTTCAGCATTTTCGGTAGCGTATCCGCCCATTGGGTATTCGTAAATGTAATCTCCCAAATGCAGTACCACATCTAAATCTTTTTGTTTAGCGGCATCGGTGTAGGCATTAAAGTACCCAGCAGGATAGTTTGAGCACGACACAACAGCCATTTTTACTTGTTCAATGTTATTTATTGGTAGTGTTTTAGCACGGCCAATTGGGCTTTGTGTATTTAAACCCATAAACCGATAAAAGTACTCTGTGTTTGGAGCAAGTTCTTGCACATCTATTTTTATTGTAAAGTCTCTGCTTTTATCTGTTTGTTCGCGCCCGCTGCGGATGATGTTTTTAAATTGAGAGTCACTTGCCAATTCCCAAGCAGCAGTAACTTCAAAATTTGATTGAGAAGTAGTTGCACGTGTCCAAATTATTAAAGCATTACTGAGCGGATCGCCACTGGCTACACCGTGTTTAAATTCAATAGCCGATAGTGGTTTGTTTGTTAATGTTTGAGCACAACCTGTAATGGCACTCGATACTGCGACGGTAAATATGCTTGCTGCTGAGGTTTTTAAGAAATTTCGACGTGATGAAAGGGTCATACTGCACTTTTTGAATTATTTATAGTGGTGTGCACTTTAGCGGGTAGATATTACGTTTTTATAAACGCTAAATGTATTTAGTGTGACGGTATTAATACATT
>NZ_JACJDN010000685.1:0-2014 GCF_014163565.1 Pseudoalteromonas sp. SR45-5
CAACTTATAAAGCTTTATGTTTTTGGCAAATAACGGATATAAAAAAACCGCTTAACGCGGTTTCTTTTAAAAATCATAAATGTTGATTAAACAACACCGCGCGGTAAGCGACAGTCATGATCTTTACGAGCTAAAATTACAATCCAAAGTTCTTCCGCTGTGTAACCTTCTTCATTTTCGGTAACAACAGTGAATGGCGCTTTTTTCTGTGCTTTAACAGGAGCAGCTGCTTTTGGTTTTTTCGTTTTAGTTGTTTTACCAGAGTTTAATTTTTTAGTAAGCTCTGCTACGTCAGCTAGGCGTAAATTTTTACCGCCATCAATGCTGTACCAACCAGGTTTGGTTGTGATTTCAGGTTTTTTACCATTGGCAGTTTCGTACGCTGCTTCAAAGGCAGATAACACTTCTGTTTTGTCTAGTTTGCTCATCAGAGACCCTATACGTTGTGAACACAGATAAAGAAGAGGTATTTATACCTATTTTAAAACAGTTTTTCAATTTTTTGCGATTTTCCTTCCATTTTAGGCCTATAAACGCCAAAATTTGCACAAAATTCAGTGCTAAGTAAGGTAAGTTGTATGCAACGTAGAGAATTTAACCAACTCCTAAATGACATTTTGAAACCTCATTTAATAAAAGATTTTTGCCCAAATGGCTTACAGGTCGAAGGTAAAAACGAAATTAAAAAAATTGTGACGGGTGTAACCGCAAGTCAAGCTTTAATAGAAGCTGCCATTGAGCAACAAGCAGATGCTATTTTGGTTCATCATGGTTTTTTTTGGAAAGGGGAATCTCAACCAATAACGGGTATGAAAAAGCGTCGTATAGGCGCACTACTAGCAAACGATATTAATTTATTCGGCTATCACTTACCACTCGATATTCATCCAGCAGTTGGCAATAACGCACAACTTGCAAAGTTATTAGATATTGAAATTGAAACAGGGCTAGAGCCAACTTCAAATAGCGTAGCAATGAAAGGACGTTTAAAAACACCATTAAGTGGTGAAGATTTTGCAGATAAAATTGCAAAAGTGCTTAATCGAACCCCGCTCACAAGCTTAGTACGTTCAGCTAAAATAGAAACCATTGCACTGTGTACTGGTGGCGGGCAAGGGTATATTGATTTAGCAGCAGATCAAGGCATTGATGCTTATTTAACGGGTGAAGCATCGGAGCAGACAATTCATAGTTCTCGTGAGCAAAACATTGATTTTTTTGCAGCCGGGCATCATGCAACAGAGCGCTATGGTGTAAAAGCACTAGGTGAGTTACTTGCTCAAGAGCATGGTTTTGATGTGACATTTATAGACATAGATAACCCAGTTTAATTAGGCTATATAAGTTACAGCGCCTCTGGATCTATCCAGCGGCGCAAACTTATCCATATATTTCCTACTACTTCGTGACTGTATTGCGTAACCACAAGTAAAGCATGAGCATTGGGAATAAACTGCTTGCTCCATGGAAGTGCAGCAAAATTATGATAATCAGTGGCTGCGGTTATGACTTCAATACCTTGAGCATTAAATAAGTCTTTGGCACGGGGCATGTGCAGTACAGATGTTACTAGTGCAACTTTAAAGTCGACTAATTTTGATGCCAGTAATTTAGCTTCTTCACCTGTATCCATTGCTTTTGGATTTTGGAAAATACGGCTCTTATTAACGCCTAAACTAATTGCCGTTTGATACATAAGCCCGCTATTAGTGGTATTTTTATAACCCCCGCCTGAAACTATAAGCTCTGCATTAGGGTAGTGTTTCGCCAGTTTTACACCTTCTACCAAGCGCGTTAGCGCACAATTACCTAATTGATTATTTGAACTTAAAGCCGAATTTGGGTTTATATCGCAACCTAGTACAACTATTTTGTCTATTTTTGGATGCTTTAGAGTATTAAATGCAAGCGACGCAGGTTCATTATTTTGGATAATTAAATTGGCGATAAAGGGTGTGCTCAATGCAAGTAATACAATTAAGCTTAAAGTAGATAAGAAGAGAGCTGATTTGCG
>NZ_JACJDN010000686.1:0-2013 GCF_014163565.1 Pseudoalteromonas sp. SR45-5
TCAATATCAAGGCCTTGTAAATACCTAAACGACGTTAAACTTGTTCCAAAGTGCTCTATACACACGTTAATACCAATATCTTTAATTGCATCTATGTGCTTTGAAGCTATATGTACATTATAAAGTAAACTAATTTCATGTAATTCAAAAATGAGGTTAGTTTTAATAACGGGTTTCGTGTGCGCATAAAGCGTTAACCATTGTATAAAATCAGCTGAATATAAAGATGCCTTACTTACGTTTAAGGCAAATACGTCATCAGGGTATTGTTCTTTTATATTTACAAAGTTACGAATTATTTTTTTGTCTAATTCTTCAGTTAAATTAAGTTTTTCGGCCATAGCAAATAAATGGCCATTGTTTATCTTTTCACCTTCATGGGTAAAGTGGGCAAAGGCCTCAAAGTAACACTGCTTGTTTTGAGAGTTAGCCCGTTTAACTGGCTGCACCGAAAAGCTAACCTCACCAGAGTCAATAATCGATTGAATAAGTGTACGCCATTGATTAACACTAAATAGCGTATCTTTATCTATTTTGTTAGTGTCTATTGTATCGCCAATAGTACTACCTGTATCTAAAGCAGATAATACACTACCAATAGAGGAGCCTTTATTAACTTCCAATATTGCAAAATTAGCAAACCCATTAACGTGTAAGCTATTTTTTTGTTTACTAAAAGCATCTGTAATTTCTAAACGGGTTCTGTTTAAAAACTGCGTATCGTAAGGAATCAGCGCAATAAAAGTACTACCGTTTAACCTAAATATTTTAGAGTTAGTAAGGTTACCAATAATTTTAGTAAGAATAACACTTACATCTTTTACGTGGGCGTCACCATCTTGATAGCTAACACTTTGGTTTATATTTGTAAGTGAAGGTAGGGTAATCATCATTGCAGTAAGGGGAGCATCAATGGTTATTGTGTCAACAACCGAGCTAAAGTGATTTTCAAATAACTTTCGATTACCTAACCCTGTTAAAGAATCAATATAAACTTCTTCTGTTAAGGCTTGTGTTTGCTTAGTTAAAGAATCAAAAGTACTTTGTAAGTTAATAACCATATTATTTATAGCTTTAGTTACTGTGCGCAGCTCTCGTGCAATAGGTATTTCTTCGTTTAATGTAAAGCGTTTACGAGTAACAAGGTGAGCTTGATGCTCAACTGCTTTTAAAGGCTTAAATACTTCACGTAATATTAAAAAGGCAACTGCAAGCGAGGCAATTAGTATTAAAAAAGAACCATAAAAACTGCGTTTTGTATGCTCCCACAACGTTACATAAGACTGTCCAGTATGGCTTGTAACCTCAAGTATACCCGCCATAATCCAACCATTATTTAGTTCCGACTGCATAGTGGGTGCTTTTAAACTACTTAAAGCAATAAACCAATTAGGCACAGACTCAACACGCTTAGGATTTTCCAGATCAAATACAACTTGGCTTTGTGAATTTGTAAATTTAATTTCTTTATAGTAACCAGAATCAAAAATAGCAGTAGCCATTGTTTCTGCTATTACTAGGTTTTCTGGCTCTAAATAAGGCGAAATAGAAAGCCCTAAGCTAGTAGCAGTGTCTTGGGCATGGCTTCCCATTTGGGTTTGTAAGTAATCACGGGTGGTTTCAACATCTGTAACTACCCTAACCACAAATGAAACAACCGAAATAACGATTATTAAACCGTAAACTTGGGTTTTAAGACTCAATCCATTTTTAAAAAGTCGAGACATAACTGGTAGTTCCTTTAATGTTACTTTTAATGGGAGCAAGCTCACCTTGTTCAATTCGCTCTAGCATAGTATTCCAAGCCGACACACCACGGCTATTTTTTACCTTATTGCCTAACCCTTTCGATTTTGCTAACCAAAGGCCTTGACCATTAAAACTGTAAATAGGCGTTAAATCTGGGCGTTTATTAGCAGGCAGCAGTTTAGTATTAAAGTTACCTAAAACAAAGGGAATTCTGTTTGGATCTTCTATATATATAAGTACCATGTGGGGCTGGTTTACTGTGCG
>NZ_JACJDN010000687.1:0-2011 GCF_014163565.1 Pseudoalteromonas sp. SR45-5
CACAATCCGCTTTAGTAATACGCTCTTTAACTAAACCAATAATAATATCGTCAGAAATTAGTTGACCAGCATCCATTACTTTTTTTGCTTCTAGACCCAGTGGCGTGCCTTCTTTAATTGCCGCACGTAACATATCGCCAGTAGAAATTTG
This sequence comes from Pseudoalteromonas sp. SR45-5, assembly GCF_014163565.1. Taxonomy (NCBI): domain Bacteria; kingdom Pseudomonadati; phylum Pseudomonadota; class Gammaproteobacteria; order Alteromonadales; family Pseudoalteromonadaceae; genus Pseudoalteromonas; species Pseudoalteromonas sp. SR45-5. Next base: position 152 of record NZ_JACJDN010000687.1, read on the forward strand.
TGGAATACCGTATTTGTCCATTAAAAACTGAGCTTGAGTACCTTTACCTGCACCCGGCGCGCCCAAAAGAATAATGCGCATATTATTGTCCCCTAGTATGGATATTTATTTTAAAGCCTGAATTCTTCCACAAGCGCCGCCGATACTCAAGCAACTTATACTAATTGATGAGCCGTTGGGGTGTTTACAGGGCATTAAAAAAGGGAACACACGTTCCCTTTTATTTAAAGTACATAAATTATACTTTATTAACTGAGTAAATAGCTATTTGCTTATTTACTTAGTTCAAGCATCAATTTATTTAAGCGAGTAACAAATCCTGTTGGATCTTTAAGTGTACCGCGTTCTGCAAGTAGCGCTTGATCTAGTAAAACGTGTGACCACTGCGCAAACTTATCTTCATCTTGTTCGTCATTTAAGTGCTTAACAAGTTGATGCTCTGGGTTTAGCTCAAACACAGGTTTTGCTTCAGGGGCTGCTTGACCAACAGATTCCATTAGCTTTTGCATTTGTGAGCTCATGTCGTTGTCGTCGCTTACAACACATGCTGGAGAATCTGTTAAGCGGTGCGTAAAGCGCACTTCTTTAACGTCATCACCTAGTGCTGTTTTAATACGTTCAACAAGGCCAGCCATTTCTTTTTCAGACTCTTCTTGCGCTTTTTTTGTTTCTTCGTCGTCAAGCTTACCTAAATCTAAGTCACCACGTGTGATCGACTGTAGTTGCTTATCAGCAAATTCAGTTAGGTGACTCATCATCCACTCGTCAACACGGTCACTTAGTAGTAATACTTCAATGCCTTTTTTGCGGAAAATCTCTAAATGCGGTGAGTTTTTCGCAGCGGTGAATGTATCAGCTACTACGTAGTAAATTTTGTCTTGGCCTTCGTTCATGCGTTCAACATATTGCTCAAGCGACACATCTTGTGTTTGTGAATCAGTGTGTGTCGAAGAAAAACGAAGTAGCTTACAAATAGCTTCTTTATTGGCAGCATCTTCAGCTGGGCCTTCTTTCATTACTTGACCAAACTCATTCCAAAATACTTGGTAATCGTCAGCTTTGTTTTTAGCCATACGCTCAAGCATTTTAATAATACGCGATGTACACCCTTTACGAATAGCTTGCGTTACTTTGTTGTCTTGTAGAATTTCACGAGATACGTTCAGTGGTAAATCGTTTGAATCTAGTAAGCCTTTTACAAAGCGAAGGTAGCTTGGCATGAATTGCTCAGCATCATCCATTACAAACACACGTTGTACGTAAAGTTTTAAACCACTTTGACGTTCACGGTTCCATAAGTCGAAAGGTGCTTTTTTAGGAATATATAAAAGGCTAGTGTATTCAGTTTTACCTTCAACCTTATTATGTGCCCAGCTAAGTGGCTCTTCCCAATCATGGCTAACATGCTTGTAAAACTCTTTGTATTCATCATCAGAAAGCTCTGATTTATCGCGTGTCCACAATGCAGTCGCGCGGTTAATGCTTTCCCACTCACCTGGTACTGCTGGAATTTTTTCGCCGTCTTCGCCTTCAGATTCAGGCACTTCTGCTTTAAACATTTGTACTGGCGTTGAGATGTGATCAGAGTATTTAGTAACGATACTACGTAGGCGCCAGTCATCAGCAAATTCTTTTTCTTCATCGCGAAGATGTAAAATAATGTCGGTACCACGGCCTTCTTTTTCAATTTCTTGAAGTGTGTATTCGCCTTCACCTTTAGATTCCCACTCATAAGCGGTTGTTTCACCGGCTTTGCGTGTACGAACAGTGACTAAATCAGCAACAATAAATGCTGAGTAAAAACCAACACCGAATTGACCAATTAACTGTGAATCTTTACTTTGATCACCCGTTAAGTTT
>NZ_JACJDN010000688.1:0-1999 GCF_014163565.1 Pseudoalteromonas sp. SR45-5
GAATTTTTGTCCTTCTTTTATCGACTCCGCTTAGTTATTGCTCTAATCTCAATTTATGATCTGTTCAATTATGTAGTTTATAAAATGTGACAGAGTTCGTTTAGGTAAAATTAGAATAATAAGGGCTTAATCATGAGTAAAGTTGAAAACCACCCGCATGGTGTTTTTTGTTGGTCAGAGCTTTGTACGCACAATTGGAAAGACGGTAAGGCGTTTTATACATCATTATTTGATTGGGGGCATGACGATCAACCTATTGGAGAGAACATATACTACACCATGCTACAAAAACAAGGTGATGATATCGCTGCAATGTACGAAATGCCTAAAGAGCAAATTAGTGCAGGTATCCCAAGTCATTGGTTGGCTTACATTGCCGTCGATAATATTGATGATTGTGCGCTAAAAGCAAAAGAACTAGGTGCTGAGGTTATTGCCGGTCCTCATGATGTTATGAATGCAGGACGAATGTTGATGCTAAAAGATCCAGTAGGCGCAACTGTTGCACTATGGCAGGGGAATGAGCATAAAGGTTGTAAGCACTTAGGTGAATTAAATACGCCTTATTGGCATGAGTTAGCAACAAGAGATAGTAAAGTAAGTCGAGACTTTTACTGTGCTTTACTAGGCTGGGAAAGCGAAATAAAGCCTATGGAAGGGATGGACTACATTTTATTTTTAGTCGATGGACAACCAATTGCCGGTATGCTTGAAATAACAAGTGAATGGCCTGATGATACCCCTGCTCATTGGATGATTTATTTTGCAGTAGAGAGTTGCGATGTAATTGTTAGTAAAGCCGCTAGCTTAGGTGGACAAGTATGTGTTCCTGCAACAGATATCCCCGATGTTGGTTGTTTTAGTGTTATATGCGACCCTCAAGGTGCTGTATTTTCGGTGATCGAATCTGTTATGGATGACGTTTAAACACAGTTAAATTAGCTTTAGCGTTAATTTGCTCGCTAGTTTGATATAATACTCGTCAATTAAATCGTCAGAAAGTGCAGAGAACGCAATGGAATTTGAACAAGATAGTAATTTAACCCTCCCTTTATTTCTATTAGATGAATCATTAAGTAATAGAGACTTAGAGCAGCCTGATTTTGAAATATCAATTGGACTTGATGATGAGTTACTTGCTCAAATTTGCCAGAACCCAAGTGAAGATAGCAGTGTCGCTATTACTTTTAGCGGTTATGAGTTGCTTATAACTAATCCTCTGTACTTAGCTATATTAGATCAAGAGCACGATGCGCAGATAACATTAACGCATGGCCCTCTTTTAAGTATTGTTTTGAATACTGAAGGTCAGAATACATTCGTTTCTCCTCAAATGGATATGATGCCCACCTTTGATTTAGGTGATGAGGACGACGAATGAGAAAAATACTAATAAGTACGATAGTACTCATTATTTTAAGTGGTTGTGCATATTTGGGAAATGCTCATTACAATGATCTTTTTGGACCTGAACAAACACAAGAGAGAATGGTGCCTCATACAACAGGTGCTGGTGCTGATTTTTTACAAAATGTAAAACCTGTACTCGATACCCGCTGCGTAGTTTGTCATGGTTGTTACGATGCACCATGTCAACTGAAGCTCTCATCCCCTGAAGGTATTGACCGAGGTTTGAGTAAAGAGCTCGTTTACGATGGAACTCGTTTATTGGCAACAACCCCAAGCCGTTTATTATTTGATGCAACTAATATTCAGCAATGGCGAGAGAAAAACTTTACGCCAGTGCTAAATGAGCGCGTGCAAAGTGAAGAAGCTAACTTAGCGGGCAGTGTGTTATTTAATAGCCTGGTGCTAAAGCAAAGCCATGAATTGCCAGTAAATGAAGTGCTAGATGATGAGTTTGACTTTTCGTTAGCGCGTTCGCAAACCTGCGCAACAATGGGTGAGTTTGATCGATTGGCAAGTGAACAACCTCATGGCGGCATGCCTTATGGTTTACCTGGTGTTTCGCGTGAAGAGTTTAATCACTTACAGAACT
>NZ_JACJDN010000689.1:0-1995 GCF_014163565.1 Pseudoalteromonas sp. SR45-5
CAACCGAAAAACCTCGATCATAAAAATATAAAATTTCGCCGCTGCTATTTATAAGTACCACACGAGAGTTATTTGGGCTTTGATTACCTGTAAACTTTTGAACTGTCTCGCCATCTTTATAAATAGTGATTACCCCACCCCATAATTCTTTAGGGATGCCTTTGCGCATACCGCTGTCTATAAATGTGCTAAACATACGTGGTGCCATGCCGGCAATGGTTGGTAGTTCGTATGTAGGGAGCGTTACGCCCGCCATATCTAAACCAATTAACCAACGGTCTATATCAAACTGGCTGTCTTGCTTGTACCCAATGAGCAGTAGTGTTTTATCTGCTTTAAAATCACTAGGTATAGTCACCATAGTTTGCTCTAAGCTTTCACCACTAATGCTTGGGAACTGCTTACCTGTTAATTGCTGGTTTGGGTACTGTGTTGTACATGCGCTAAGTAGTAAAAGTGCAAAAGCACTTAATGTTAATTTGATCATAATAAACCTAATATTTATAAATTTCATACCGATACGTTTAGTATGGCAGCTGAGATCTAAAAATGCTGATTAGTTATATAATTTTTAAATTTAGACGCAGTCATGGGTTTACCATACTTCCAGCCTTGTCCGTAATGCACACCCACTGTTTTTAAAATGGCTTCTTGCTCAGTGGTTTCAATACCTTCTGCTACACAGGTATAATTAAACTTATGCACAAGTTCCATAATATTCGGGATCATAGAGGCTTTTAAGCCCTCAGTTGTTATATCTTGAACAAACGTACGATCAATTTTAAGTTGATGAAAGCTCAAATTTTGTAAATTTCTTAAATTCGAATAACCCGTACCAAAGTCATCTAATGATAAGTTAAATCCCGATTCAACCAAGGTTCTAAAATGAGCATGCGCGATGCTTGTATCAAGGTATTCGTCTTCAGTTATCTCTAAACAAATAATAAAGCGTGAATTGGTAAGCTCTGTAATTTGTGGCAGCAACGACACGTTACCCAGCTCTACATCACACGGAAATATATTAAGCGACACTTTAAAGCCTTCAGGCAATACCTCTATAGAGGTTAGCTCTTTGATTGTAGTGGCAATCATGGCCTCAGTAAAAGTCCAGGTTAAATTGTTCTTTCTAATAACCGGAATAAACTCATCAGGAAATAAAACACCGTAATTATCTTCAAAACGTGCAAGTACCTCGCAACCAATCAGCTTGCCACTTTGCAAACAAATAATAGGCTGGTAAGTCCAATAAAATGATCCCTTTTTGAGTCCTTTACGAATACGCTGATTAATAGAGCGACGTGCAGCAATTCTTGCATCAACTATTAACGCACTCGATATTCCCGCTAAACAGGTTAAAATTAACGAAATTATTAGTAATAAGTGGTTATTAGAAAAAAACAGACTCCAAGATAAGTGCACTACCACACAATATTGGCTACTTGCAGAACTGCAAACTAAATTAGTTTCGTAAGGAAAGAAAACATTGTTTTTTACTTGAAGGTAGAGATCCTCTTTACCTGCTAAATGATGCAAAGTATTTGGTGTTTTATAAACAACTTCCCAATCTGGCACAGTAATGCCAATGTTGGTAAAGGGAGTACTCTGCATAATTAAATTATAGTCCCCTTGTCTGACTATAATTACCTCCATAGGGCGCTCACTAAATAATAATAGATAAAGCTCTGGCTCAAAACGAACCCTCACCTGTTCATCATCTCGAATAAAGTCAGGCTGTTTGTCGTTAATTGGTTTACTTAATAAGCCTGCACCCGTAGTACAAACTAGCTGATTATCTTTAAAAAAACCTATATCAATTACATATTTTGCGTCAAATAAAGCTCGGCGCATCTCAAGAAGAGTTGTGTTGTCACACTGTTTAAACGCAAGCTTATTTAATGGGGTAAGTATTCGACGCCGCTCTGCAATTGCACCTTCTACATGAGTGAGAATATACTCAGCATCTGACTTTGTTTGTGCTGTTAATTGCTGCGCTGC
>NZ_JACJDN010000068.1:0-10366 GCF_014163565.1 Pseudoalteromonas sp. SR45-5
TATGATTGCTACATAATTATGTTTGAGGAAAACACAGTGAAAAAAGTGACGTTAATTGCGCTTTTAACTACGCTATTAAGCCCTATGGTGGCGGCTAATAACTTAAGTCCGCATGATGTTGGCATAACTAACGAAGAGCGTATTTTATATTGGCTTAAAAAAAGAGACCAAATATCTTCAAGTGAGTTAGATAGTTCATTTAAGTCATATATGAGTAACAAAGACGTTGCCAATCACTCAATTAAAAATGGCTTTAGGCAATTTAAATCCTCTTCCAACTTTTTTTCAAACACAAATAAACAACAGGTCGCTTTTTCAACGTCGCTAGTGCCAGATCAAAGCGTTAATGATGTAAAAGTGTTAGCTATTTTAATTGATTTTCCTGATCTTAAACATGACGACAATCAACTTGTAGAGCAAGACACCGACATGTTTTACGCTGATTATTCAACTGAGCACTATCAGCAAATGCTTTTTAATACTCAAGGTTATACAGGCCCTGATGGACAAAGCTTAAAAACGGCTGCTGATTATTATAAAGCGGCTTCGGGAAATAGCTTAAACTTTAGCGGGCAGGTATATGGTTGGGTAACCGCTAATAGCAATGCAAAAATATATGGTGAGCGCCAAGGCAGTACACGGGATATAAATGCGCCCGCTTTAATTAAAGAGGCTGTGGAGAAAGCAGTTGCAAAGTTTAATATTAATTTAGCGGATTATGACTTAACTGATTTAGATGATATTGATGGCGACGGTATCCTTAATGAACCTAATGGCATTATTGACCATGTAATGGTATTTCATTCAAGTATTGGCGAAGAAGCGGGTGGCGGTTACCTAAGCACCGATGCTATTTGGTCGCACCGCTACTATGTATTTGATGAAAATAGCGGGCCGAGCGAGATTGCAGGCAGCAACATTAAGCTCTTTGGTTATACCATTAACCCTATTGATGCCGGGATTGGTGTGGTTGTGCATGAATTTGGGCATGATTTAGGATTATTAGATGAATACGACTTACAATCTAACACGGTAGGTGAGCCTGTCGCGTCTTGGTCAGTTATGTCGACAGGAAGTTGGGCTGGTTCGCCAAGAGGCTCAGAGCCAGTTATGTTTAGCCCTTATGCGCTTGAATATTTACAAAAGCGGTACCAGGGTAACTGGGTTAACCAGCTTACGCTTGATATGGATGAGATAGAGGCTAACTCACAGCAAACATTAATTAATACTGCGAGTACTTCACAACAGCAAAATCAAATAAAAATAGCACTACCACCAAGGCTCGAAAAATTTAGGGCTCCAGTAGAAGGTGATTTTCAATACTATTCAAATACGGGCGACAATATTAGCAACAGCTTAGCTAATACAATTGCGCTACCAAGCACAACTGAGACACTTACTTTAAGCTTTATTGCTTATTACAGTATTGAGCGCGATTACGATTTAGTTCAAGTAAAAGTAGATGGCGAGCCAATCGCGAGTAATTATACGCAAGCGCTTAATCCATACTACGGTGATATTGGTCCGTATATCTCAGGTGATTCATTTCTTAATAGTGATGCTAAGCAACCTAACGGCTATTTGACCCATAAGTTTGATTTATCAGCTTATTCTGGGCAAACAATTGATTTAAAAATTGAATACATAACAGATGCGAACACACATTATTATGGTTTTGTTGTTGATGATATGCGCATTGAGCAAAGTGATACTTTAATTTGGCAAAATAATGCACAAGATCAAGTTAACACAGAGTTTAATGGCTTTGAAAAAGTTGGTAGTTACACATATGCATCGCCATCACATTACTATTTACAACTGCGTTCATACACAGGCGTTGACAGTAGTTTGCAAGCAGAGCAGTACTCACCGGGGTTATTATTGTGGTACAGCAATGAATCTCAAGCAGATAATAATACTACCGAGCATCCAGGCAGTGGTTTTGCATTAGTGGTAGATGCTGATCAGCGCTCGATAAATAAAGGCAGTACGCAAACTCCGGCTGCTTCAGCAATTCAAATACGTGATGCTGCTTTTAGCCTATATCAACAAAGGGCAGGGTTAGGTGATGATGATTTATCAGCTATCACCGGGTTTACTGATAAAACCGATTATAGCTTTGCAGCGCAAAAACCATCGGGTGTTGTGCTTCCACAGGTTGGTTTTGGGTTTAGTATTATAAGCCAGTCAGCAGACAGTGAAGATATAGAAGTAGAGCTTAATTACGATGTTACTAAGGGAATTAATTTTACTAAAAACGGTTTAACCGTTAATTTTAATGTAGAAGGTTTTGCACTTACTCCTGCGGACAAATTTACGTGGAGTTTTGACGATGGAAGCTCCAGCACAGAGTTAACGCCTACTCATGAATACCAAGACTATGGCACTTATAACGTTGAGTTTATGGCAGATAATGGTACTTCACAGCAAGTCGCTGTAGCACAAGTTACATTAGTTGAACCATTAACTGTAAATGAAATTGAATATGTAATAAACCAAGGAACTTTAACAGCTGACGCATCGCTTACAGGTGGAGTCGCACCGTATACTTATAATTGGCAGCTAGGAGATGGAAGTACTTTAGCGACTCAATCGTTTACGTATAATTATTTGTACTCTGGCGATTACCAAGTAACGCTTACAGTGACAGATGACGAAGGCACTGAACAATCAAAAGCGATTGATGTAACTGCTAATGTTCCGCTTAGCATAAACGCAAACGCTACAGTTAGTGATTTAAGCGCACAATTTAATGCCCAAGTAACCGGCGGCTTTAATAGTTACACTTACAGTTGGGATTTTGGTGATGGCAGTGCGTTATCAAATTTACAAAACCCAAGGCATACTTATCAAGCTGACGGGACTTATAACGTAACGTTGAATGTTACTGATACTCAAACCAATGATACTTTTACTCAAGAGTTATCTGCTACTGTACAAAAACAACAAAGTAGTTCGGGTTCAAGTGGCGGATCACTGGCGGGTTTATTAGGATTACTACTGTTAAGTTTATTTAGGTTTAATACTAACCTGCATAAATACATTAGGTAGTAAACGCAGTTAGCAAACACAAAAAAGCCCGCTAAATTAGCGGGCTATTTAAATTAATAACAAATATTAATTATAAACGGTCAATTACTGATTGAGTGAAATCAGTTGTACCGTGGCTGCCACCTAAATCGCGAGTTGTACGGTCGCCTGATTTAATTACATCAGCAACAGCACTACGAATACGCTCTGCAGTATCGCCCATATTTAAATGCTCAAGCATTTGAATAGATGCTAAAATTACAGATGTTGGGTTAGCTAGGTTTTTGCCAGCAATATCTGGTGCACTACCGTGTACAGCTTCAAAAATTGCTGCATCTTCACCAATGTTAGCACCAGGTGCCATACCTAAACCGCCAACTAAACCAGCACAAAGGTCAGATAAAATATCACCAAATAAGTTAGTCGTAACAATTACGTCAAACTCTTCAGGTGTCATTACTAGCTTCATACATGTTGCATCAACAATCATTTCATTTGATTCAATTTGTGGGTAACGCTCAGCTACTTCACGTGCTACTTTTAAAAACAAACCAGATGTTGATTTTAAAATGTTAGCTTTATGAACTGCAGTTACTTTTTTACGACCTTCGCGTACCGCTAGCTCGTATGCAAAAGTTACGATTTTTTCTGCGCCTTCACGCGTAATTATCGATTTTGCTTCTGCTTCATTACCGTCTTCACTTACTACTTGGCCAGCACCTGAGTACATACCTTGAGTGTTTTCACGAATAGTGATGATATCAATATCGTCGTAACGCGCTTTAGTACCAACAAATGATTTAACTGGACGTACGTTAGCGTATAAACCAAATTGCTTACGAAGTGTTACGTTAATAGATGTAAAACCTTCACCTACAGGCGTAGTTAATGGGCCTTTAAGAGTGATTTTGTTTTTAGCAATTGTATCAACTGTTTCTTGCGGTAATAACTCACCTGTTTTTTCGAGTGCAGCTAGGCCAGCATCAACAAATTCATAATCAAAGTCGCAACCTGCGGCTTTTAATATTTCAAGTGCTGAGTCGATAATGCTCGGACCGATGCCGTCGCCTTTGATCACTGTGATGGTTTGTTTGGCCATTGACTTTTCCTTTAAAGAGTTTGATTTGCACATAAATTATTACTCTGAGAGAGTAACCGCTTGTTAGAACATTTATGTGAACGTGCTTGAAAATTTAAGGGCGCATTTATACCAATTTATCACCCATTTTGCTAGTTTATACAAAAAATACTGGGTATACACGAAAGTTATAATGGGTATAAAGACATAAAATAGCTTCTAAAAAACTAAATACTATTAAACAACTCAAGAGATTCTAATTGTTGATAAAAATCAGCTTGGTTATGCCACTTGAGTATTTTTAGCTGTTCATTTAACGTTTGCTGCTGCCACGGAGTTAGCGAAAGTTCTGGTTTAAACACATTTTGAGCAACAACCTTAAGTGTGATCCAAAGTTTATGGGCCTCAGTTAAGTGCTTTTTAGGTGTTTGCTCTGCTTCTAAGAGTGCTGCTGTCCATGGGTTATCACTCAATAAAAGAGTAAGCTGTTGTGTTAGTTGTTCGGTGTTAATTGCATTTACCCCAAAAAAGGAGCAGATAGGGGCACTCAATGTTTTATTTGGTGTGTCGTCAATCAGCGTTTTACGAGAAAGCTGTGTACCGCACTGCGTTAATAAAAAATGGGCGTAAGCGTATAAAGGTAAAGTAATGTGCTCAAACTGGTCATGGTCATTTTTACTAACCAATAAAGCCATTATTTTTACTAATCCATTTAATCTGTTAGTCACGTAGGCTTGCAATGGATGTGGGGTAACATTAACTAATTGTTCAAAAACAACCCGTTGAATTATTGCAGGTGCATTATAATAACCGACCATAGATAAACTATGTTTTAAGTCTTTTGCGGGCTGATGTTCTTTATTATATGGTTTTACTGCCTCGCATAAATTAGCAATTACGAGAGGGTGGGGCGCCATCAGCAGGCTTAATCCTTTATAGCTGTATTCGTGCTGTAACTTAATATTACTTATTAGCTCAAGTAAAGATTGTGCCTTATCAACCTCAAGCTCACTTTGTGGTTTTACATGTTCACTGTTAAATACTTTAAAGCTAATGGTTTTATCAGTGCAATGCCATTGTTTTGGATTATCGTTAAGCGTTGCTTTTACTCTATACCAGGTTAATTTATTTGGATTTTCTGTACTAATTAAAACATGCCGTTGTTGTGCATCAGTTGCTAAATAAATCATGGTTTGCTCAGCGTATAAAACGCGGCTTCCCGGTAATAATGGCCCTAAATGCGCTATTAGTGATTTAATTAATTGCAGTGCGAACAAGTTAGGCGTGCGAATGTACAAATCGGTTAGTGCTTTATATAAGCTAATATGTTTATTAGCCGTGTTGCTCGTAATGTTCATGCTAATAATATTTGCTAGAGCAATTAGCGTTATGCCCCCATCGTAAAGCATTATTTTAGGAGCACTTACCAATGCTTGTTTATACTTATTTAATTTAGCAAGTAACTGCGTAACAGGTTTGGCTGAATCGCCACTAGCTAACATTACTTTTGCTGCTAACTGATGACGCATTTTCCAAATTTTTTTATCAGAATCTTGAAAAGGTGTTTGCTCGCAAAGCTTGTTTAATTGCGCTCCAACACATAAATGCTCAATGAGAGTAGTGACTATGTATAGCTCACTTAAGGCACTATTATAATTTTGAGACTTACACAGGGCAGCAGTTATGACGCTCTGACTAACAACTAAGTTGGTGGCATAAGAATAACTTGGGTTATAAAGCGTCAATCGGGATTGTAATGCGAATGGCTGTTTGCTGTAGAGCACTCTATATTGCTCAGCTAGCTTACTTGCCATTGGATATAGAGCTGTCCATTTTTGTTTATTGTTATAATAGCTTAAAAACAGCTGCGTATTATTAAGCAGCTGCTCTAAGGTAGTTGAAACAGCTTCATCCATTAAACCTTCACCTAATTTTGTTCTTGGTATTTATTGTATGCACTCGGGCCCCACAAAAACAGCTGCCCATTTTTAAATAATAGGCCAGTACATTCATCCATAGTGGTAATACCGTCAGATGTTTTATGTTGTGTACGATAAAAAACTATCTGAAATACTTGTTCACCATCTCGTTTGGCATAAGTAAGATCGGGGCTGCCTAAGTAATCAAGAACACTATTTAGTGTTGTTGGCTGCTCAAGTGATAGCTTTTCGATGTAACGTTTATTGAAAGCCTCTCGGTCTTGCCAAATCATAGCTTGAGGATCGTCTTTATAAAAGGTAATCACCAATGCAGCTATCAGTGCATATAGCCCTAAACCTAAAATTAAATATCGGATAAATTTTTTCAATATGGCTTACTCTGACTCCGGTAACTAATATCAGTATACGTTTTGTAATGTTTAGAGGCTATTAACTTGCGACTAATTAAGTCTTAACTGCTTTAAACTAAAACCTAAATTTATATCGGTGCGTAAACTAACCAAGTGCTTTGAAATTACGTACATATCCATATTAGCGGCTAACTTTGCTTTAATACTCGGGCTTAGAGACTCATCTTCGGCTGCTTGTTCAATTGAGTTATAGTTATTAACTATTTGCTGCGCAGATTTAGTACCTATTCCTTTAACTCCCGGAATATCATTTGTTTTATCGCCCGCTAATGCCCAAAAATCAACGAGTTTATTTTGCTCAACACCAAAACGCTCTTTTATACTTGTCTCATCTAGATAGAGCTTTTTAAAGTAATCGTAAACTGTAATGTAAGGGCCAATATAAGGTAAAAAGCCTTTATCAGTAGAAACAACAGTGCTTGTTATTTGATTATTTGATGCCTTAAAGGCAAGCGTTGCAATAATATCATCAGCTTCATCGTTAATAGGCTCAAATACTACAATACCTGTTTCTTCAATTGCGGCTTTAAAATGCAATAGAGCATCTTTTAATACTTGGGGCATTGGCGCGCGTGAATGTTTGTAGTCTTTATAAAAATGATAACGCCAGCTTTTGTCACCATCGAACACAGCAATGGCATGGGTTGCATTACTCGTATCTAAAAGCTTTTTACAGGCGTGGGCTACACGTGCACAGCACGTTTGTATCATTTGCTCGTCGCTATGATGTTTTTGATTTGCGTCAACGGCGTAAATGCGCCTAATTAAATTAAGCGCATCTATAAGAAGTAAATGGGGTTTCAAACTATAAAACTCATGCTTTTATTTTGTAACATGGAACATATTTACTACCAGGGAGCTTCATGCGACCTTGAAGAACAAATGCCTGTAATAATTTATCCATATTTGTCATAAGGGCAGGTTCGCCACTTAAAATGTATGGACCGTTTTGTTTAATGGCTCTAACGCCTTCGTCTTTTACATTACCAGCAACAATACCAGAGAAAGCTCTACGCAAATTAGCCGCGAGTAGCTGTTTAGGCTGATCAAGGTGTAAATCTAAACTTGCCATATTTTCATGTGTTGGTGCAAAAGGTTGTTGAAAGTCGTTATCTATTTTTAATGTCCAGTTAAAGTAATAAGCATCACCTTCACTTTTACGGTAATCACGAACATTAGCCATCGATGACTTTAGTTTTTGACCGACTAATTCAGGATTATCAATAATTACTTCAAACTTATCCAACGCTTCCTTACCAAGTGTCATTTCAACGAACTCGCATAGCTCTTTAAAGTACGCCTCGCTTTGTTTGGGGCCAGTTAAAATAACAGGTAAACATTGCTTAGTATTATCTGGGTGCAACAATATGCCTAATAAATATAACAACTCTTCAGCAGTACCTGCGCCACCAGGAAAAATGATAATTGCGTGAGCTGTTCTAATAAAAGCTTCAAGGCGTTTTTCAATATCAGGTAAAATAACGAGTTCGTTTACAATAGGATTTGGTGGCTCGGCAGCAATAATGCTTGGCTCTGTTAAACCTAAGTAGCGATTATCGGTGTTACGTTGCTTTGCGTGGCCAATAGTTGCGCCTTTCATTGGGCCTTTCATGGCACCAGGACCACAACCGGTACAAATATTTAATCCACGTAAACCAAGTTCGTAACCTACTTGTTTTGTGTACTTATATTCAACCTCGTTTATTGAATGTCCGCCCCAGCAAACAACCATGTTAGGCTCGCTTTTAACACGCAGTGCACCTGCATTTCTGAGCATATCGAACACCATATGGGTTATGGCTTTTTGCTCTTTTAAATCTTTTTCGTATTTTTGACAAATAAACAAAATATCACGAATAACAGAAAATATATGTTCGTGAATACCGGTAATTATTTCGCCATCAACAAATGCGGTTTCGGGTGGGTTTTCAAGCTCAATTTTAATACCTCGTTCGCGGCTTACTAAACGAATATCAAAATCTTTGTATTTGTCGTATATATCGTTACTGTCGTCGGTATGACTACCTACATTGAGGACTGCAAGTACGCAGTTTCTAAATAATTTATAACGCTCACTAGCAGACGATTGCTCTAATAAATCAACTTCTAATTGCGACAGTAAATCTAAAACCCCAGTTGGGTTTAACTGTATTAACATAGACGTGCTCCTACTACTAAATCGTAAAACTACTTGTCATAAAAGTTATAATAGCTATGACATTATTTACTGGTACAAAGTCTATCTCGCCCTGAATTTTTGGCTTCGTAAAGTGCATCATCAGCTCTATCAAATGCCTTTAATAGGGTATCGCCTTTTTTAAATTGAGTTGCACCTACCGAAATAGTGATCTCAATTTGTTTTTCTCTAAATTTAAAAGGTATATTTTTAATTACCTTTCTTACTTTATCCAGGGATAATGTTGCGTTTTCTAGCGACACACCTGGCATTAATAGTACAAATTCTTCACCGCCATAACGCGCTATAAAATCAGACTTTCTTACTGATTTTTGCAACGCTTTTGATATAACTTGTAAGGTAATATCACCTGCGGTGTGGCCAAATCTATCATTGATAGATTTAAAGTGGTCAACATCAATAACTGCAAGCGTAACATCTGATGGCTGCACATTAAACAAATGCATTTCGTGATTGTAACGTTCGTCAAATGCAGCCCGGTTAGGCAGTTTTGTAAGTCCATCTAGTAAGCTTTTAAAGCGCTGTTCGTTTAAGCGTTTTTTATACGTTGTTAACTTATCTTCTAAAGTAACAATTCGAGTATTTATTTCATTAAAGCTAGCGCTAAGCATTTCTCTGTCTTTTCGTTCTAACTTTTCTTTTGCTATAAAATCTTCGCTTATTGATTTTAATTCGTTATCTACGAGTTCTTTTAAAGATGAGATTGATGTAGCTTTTTGCGTTTGCTCATTAAGATTTTTTATTTTTAGTTCAATGCTTTTATTAAGTGAGTCAAACTCAACTTCCATAGACTCAGAGTGCTTGCTAGTTGAGACGATAGAGTTATGAAGATCTTCGAGGGTTTGATTTAATGAAACTAAAAAGCTTTGCGCGGATTTACGCTCTTTACTTATATTTTTTACCACTACATCAATAATACTAATTGCAACATCAAGTAATGTATCGATTGAGTCACTTTCTGTAATATTATTTTTTATATTATTAATTTGTAGCGTAGCTTCTTCTTCAAGTATAAGTTCATTTGCGAGCTCAAGTAGTTTTTTTGCACGCGCCTGTTTTTCTGGGCGCTGCTGATCAACTTGAGGGTTTTGCTTGGTAAGCAACGCTTCATGATAAAAGCTAATAAGTTGATCAAGTAGCGGAATGTAACCATGAGTTGAATGAACGTTATTAATCTCGTGATCGAGTAAATTTCTTAGAGTCCTACGAGTATCGTCAGGTAAACCTTTGGTTTTTTGTAATTGTTTACCGGCACTTTGCACACTGTTGTATAAATTACGTTGCTGAGCTTGTTGAATCGATTCTTGGTTTTTAAGTAGGATTAAAGTTTCACTAATAAGGGGAGCAAGGTTTTCAAAACTCATGCCTTTATTAAGCGCACTTCTAAATTTGGCGAGGCGATTATCTAACTCGATATCTAGTCCTTTACAGCTCAACGATAGTTTAGCTGTAAAGTCACATAGAACATCTACTTGATGTTTACGAGCGCTCTCAACAGCCATACGCGCATCAATTGCTTGTTTTAGCTTTTTATCTGTTGCGTTAGATCTTTGTGACACCTAAGCATACCGCCATCAAATTAATTTCATTATCTTCAGTTTACAACAAATTTTTATTATGTGTAGTTATCTAGTAAAAAACTTAGAAATTTTAATAAGCTACTACTTATAAACTCGTATATAGGGTCATTTATCGTATTTAATTCACTTTT
>NZ_JACJDN010000690.1:0-1983 GCF_014163565.1 Pseudoalteromonas sp. SR45-5
TGATTTTTGGCAGCAACTACAAAATTATTTTAGGGATTGTGATGAGCCCATCCCAACTGAGTTATTAAAGTTTGCATTTGAGACTTTGGCTAAAAAAGACGGTATTAACGAAGCCGACTTTTTATATAGTGAATCATCGTGGCAAGTACTCACCAATTACTATTCAACTTTTTGTGATGAATCCTCTTTTATTGACTTTTTTTGGTCATACCGCAATTTATATAAACCGCTATTTAAAATAGCCGAAATTGCACGCGGACTTCCAAAAGTTAAACTTATTCACTCAATATCTACCGGGTATGCTGGTATTTTAGGATCTGGTGCCAGTGTAATAAGCGATACTCCCTTTTTGTTGACCGAGCATGGTATTTACACCAAAGAGAGAAAAATAGATCTTATTCAAGCCAGTTGGATCAAAGAGTCTGAGCAAAGCCTAGGTAAAAACTTAAATACCGAAATGGGCTTTATTCGCCGTATGTGGATCAGCTTTTTTGAGCAAATCGGCCGAACAACATACCAAGAAGCAGATAAGGTCATTTCGCTATACGGCGGTAACAGGCAGCGCCAAATAAAGGATGGTGCAGCGCCAGAAAAAGCATTTGTTGTACCTAATGGAATTAAAACAGTGCGCTTTATTGAAGCGCTTGAGCAGCGTCCAAAACAGATACCACCAGTTGTTGGATTAATTGGACGTGTAGTGCCTATAAAAGATATTAAAACCTTTATACGTGCGATTAAAGAGGCGCAATCGATGCTGCCTGAAGTAGAAGGCTGGATCATCGGCCCTTATGAAGAAGATCCGCAATATTACAAAGAGTGTGAACTACTTGTAGGCAGTCTTGATTTACAAAGCAGTGTAAAGTTTTTAGGTATGCAAGATATTACCAAAATTTTGCCTAAGCTCGGAATTGTAGCTTTAACCTCGATTTCCGAAGCGCAGCCTTTAGTACTTTTAGAAGCAATGGCGGCCGGTGTGCCTGTACTTGCTAGTGATGTTGGCTCGTGCCGCGAAATAATCGAAGGCGGAACTGATGAAGATAAAGCATTAGGTAAAGCCGGTGAAGTTGTCTCAATTGCTTCACCTAGCGAAACAGCACAACAAATATCAAACATGCTAACAAATGAGCAAGTTTGGCTTGAGTATCAAAAAAGTGGTTTAGACCGCGTACAAAAATTTTATGACGAGAGCCACATGTTTGCCCGTTACGATAAACTTTATAAGGATACAATGGCATGGCCGGAATAGGTTTTGAGATACGAAAAATTCTCAAAAAAAATACCCTGCTCTCAGTTTTTGAAGCATACGGCTACGCGGGCTTAATAGGCTCAGGCCCTTGGCTGCTCTCTATTGTAGCGTTAATGCTAATTGGTATTTTAAGTTTAGGCGTTGTATTACCCAAAGTACTTATTATTCAGTTTTTAACGCTTGTTACCTACATGATGGCAGCTTCACTTATTTTAACGGGTGGCTTGCAGTTATTATTAACTCGATTTATTGCAGATTTGTTTTTTCAAAAAGAAGAGGCAAAAGTACTGCCTAATCTACTTGGTGCGCAACTTATAACAACAATAGCCGCATTATTGGTGGGCTTGGCTGTATGGCCTATGCTCCCTATACCCGTTGTTACTAAGATTATAATTTTAGGTGCCTTTGTAAGCTTATGTAATCAGTGGCTTGGCGCTATTTTTCTATCAGGTATGAAAGAATACCGGTTGATTTTGATTACCATGCTAAGTGGTTACGCCTTTATGGTACTGCTTGCATATTTATTAAGAGACTGGCAGTTAGACGGCTTGTTTTTTGCGTTTTTTGCAGGCGAAGCACTGCTCTTTTTTAGCTTTTTATTTATGATTATTCGCCGCTACCCGGGTGAAAAACTTATAAGCTTTGACTTTTTAAGCAATAAAAAAGTGTATTACAGCCTGTTCTTTTGTGGTCTGTTTTACAATATTGGCGTGTGGGCTGATAAAATCATTTTTTGG
>NZ_JACJDN010000691.1:0-1976 GCF_014163565.1 Pseudoalteromonas sp. SR45-5
ATTCAATATTTTATAAATAGACAATCACCACTCAAAGCGCAGGAGTTATTAACTGAGCTTGAGAATAATGAAAACTACAAACATCAATTAGCCAGCCTAACTAAAACTGGTGATTACTTAGTATATACAAGAATAAACTTAATCAAAGCAAACTTAGCTACAACTAATAAACAGCGAGAGCAATTTTGCTTAAGTGCTATCAAAGCAATTTCTGAAGCTGCAAAAATAAGTCAGAGCGTAAAAATAACATACCCACTAGTACAAGCTTATACCTGTTTAAACAGAGAAGACGAGATATCAGAAATAAAAACAAGCCTAGTTAAATTAGGCATTACGAACTTCCAACTATAATTACTCATAAAGGAAATGATATGAATAACACCCTAGAAAATGTCGACTTTCAAGTAAATATTGAACTTAACAACGGTGAAGCTATTTTTAGCTATACAAAAAATGGCGAACCCGCTACTGGCGGTGGTGTTGTAAGAACTGAAACCGCTGGCAACTACAATTTAGACGATGCCACAATTCAAAATGGTTTCGTATTTACTGGCGCTACTATCACCAATATCGACACACAAAAACCATGCGCCCAAGACTTCAGCTATAAAGTAAGTGACAACGGCCACACAATTATCATTACCGACACAGATGAAAATAATGGCTCTGTATGCTTAATCTTTAACGTTGAGTGTAATGGCAATAAATATGAAAGCGCTGATCCTCAAGTTAAGAATGAAAAAGAACTCTAATTAGTAATGCTTATTTTTAAATTGCACAGGCATATTAATTGCGGTGTAATTTATTTAAAAACGCCCCTTAAATAAACTTAAATAACAACAACTTAAATCAGAAGGTTACCGAAAGGTTTAAAAACGATAAATTGAATAAACTGCTAGACATAAAGTTTCATTAACAATAAAAATGAGCAACACCATGTCTAACAATAATGAAAATGAGCAACACCATGTCTAACAATAATGAAAATAGCAAAGCAAACAACACCGACAGCGCTGTATCTGCATTAATCAGCAGCATTTCTAATACCGTTAACAATGAAAAAATAAGCGCAATTATTAATGTCACTAATGTCATGGCCGATGCTATTTTTATTGTTAATGCAGATGGGGTGTTTGAATCAGTAAATCCCGTAGCAGCACGTTTTTTCAATGTAACGTCTGATTCATTAATAGGTAAAAAATGGCAAGATTGTTTACAAGAACAGTATCGCGATGACTATAAATACATGTTTGAAAGTTGGAAAAACAACTATCAAACACCACTCAATCATGGTCCGAAAGAAGTTCAAATAAGAAAAAACAATGGTAACTGTTTAGATGTTGAGTTATCTATATCATGTTTACCCGAATCGGTAGTCGCAAGTACCCCACTTTTTATTTGTATAATGCATGATATTTCAAAGCACGTTAAAAAATACAAAGTACTGGAAAACGTAGCCAGACTTGATCATCTCACTGGTATTGCTAATCGCTGTACTTTAGAAAAAACCATCATTAAAAATTGGCAAGAGTGCATAGTTAACAAGCAGCCTCTTAGCTTTATACTTATTGATATTGATTACTTTAAATTATTTAACGATAACTTTGGCCATGTAAAAGGTGATAAGTGCCTTCAAAAAGTCGCTCGTACAATTGAAGAGTGCTTACCATCTAAAGACAGTTTAGTAGCACGCTATGGTGGTGAGGAGTTTGCTGTTGTGCTGCCTCGTTCGCATATTTCAAATGCACAAATGATTGCTAAGCGTATTCAAGAAAAAATACTCAACATTAATTTTAGAGATCTCGGTTTACCAGCGAATGTAAAAATAAGTGTAAGTCAGGGTTTAGCGTGTGAATACAATAATCAATACAGAACATCTGAGGCATTAATATGCGCGGCGGATACTGCCTTATACAGAGCGAAGTCGGAAGGTCGTAATAAATTATGTATAAGGTGATGTACTAACTATTTGGTAT
>NZ_JACJDN010000692.1:0-1975 GCF_014163565.1 Pseudoalteromonas sp. SR45-5
ATCAAAAGCATCATTTATATATATTTAAACAGTTAACCCGTGAACTTAGTCGTCAAGAAGTTGCGGTGTGGAAAAAAGTAATACGCATTATTAGCCACGAATTAAATAATTCACTCGGCCCTATGTCATCCATGCTACACAGCGCACAATTGCTCGCAAATAAAGTTGATGAGCCTCGTCTTGCCCGTGTATTTGCAACTATTGATGAGCGAATTAGTCATTTAACTGAATTTGTACAAGGCTATGGCAAGTTTGCTAAATTACCTCAGCCACAAAAAACGCGGGTTAACTGGCAAAACACCCTCAATAATTTAAAAAACCACTGGCAATTTAGCTACGAAATAAAAAATTCACACAATGAATTACAAGCTGATCAAACACAACTCGAGCAGCTGCTCATAAACCTATTAAAAAACTCACACGAGTCAGGTTCCAATGCCAATGAAATACATATTCAGGTCGAGTTTGTACCCCAAGCATGTGTTATAAATGTAAGCGACTGCGGTAAAGGAATGAGCGAGCAAGTAATGGCAAATGCTTTAGTGCCCTTTTATTCAACAAAAAGTACGGGGAGTGGTTTAGGGCTAGCCTTATGCAGAGAAATAGCAGAAGCGCACCAAGGGCATATAAGTTTACATAACAAAATAGAGGGCGGCTTAAACGTTCAAGTGAGCTTTCCTTATTCGTAAATTTACACAAATTAAAAACAACAAAGCCACTTAAAAAGTGGCTTTGTGTTTAAAGAGCTTAATAACCTGAGTTCAGGTTGAGTAATAAATTACTCTGCGTCAGCTTCTTTGTACTTAGCAGCAGTTTCAGTAATTAACGGCTGTAATTCACCGCGTTGAAACATTTCGATAATAATGTCACAACCACCAAC
This sequence comes from Pseudoalteromonas sp. SR45-5, assembly GCF_014163565.1. Taxonomy (NCBI): domain Bacteria; kingdom Pseudomonadati; phylum Pseudomonadota; class Gammaproteobacteria; order Alteromonadales; family Pseudoalteromonadaceae; genus Pseudoalteromonas; species Pseudoalteromonas sp. SR45-5. The sequence continues at coordinate 881 of NZ_JACJDN010000692.1, forward strand.
TAATTCGCCATCTACCCAAAGTTGTGGGAATGTTGGCCAATTTGCGTATGCTGGAAGCTCAGCACGAATGTCTGGATTAAGTAAAATATCAACGTATGCAAATGGTTCACCACATGACATTAACGCTTGCGATGCTTGTGAAGAAAAACCACAATTTGGTAATTTTGGTGACCCTTTCATGAAAAGGATTATTGGATTTTCTGAAATTTGCTGTTTAATTTTATCAATGGTTTCCATCTACAACCTCAAAGTAACGATAGCTAAATATATTTAGGTCTTGAAAATAACTCATCGTGACCACAAATATATAACTTAAAATGGGCAAATAAAGCCGCAATTGAAATAGTCTTTCGCAATAGCATTGCTGTTTGCTTAAACTTGAGTAAAATACTCAACAATTATAGTAACACTATATTACCGCTTGGTATAGGTAACTGCTCTGTTTCAACAGGCATTACGTATTACCAAATGGACTATCAACCAAAGAAGATGGAGATAAAAAAATGGCATTTGAACTACCGTCACTACCATATGCAATCGACGCACTTGAGCCACATATTTCAAAAGAAACGCTAGAGTTTCACCATGGCAAACACCACAACACTTACGTGGTTAAGCTTAATGGTTTAATCCCTGGTACTGAGTTTGAAAACAAATCTCTAGAAGAGATCGTATGTTCATCAGAAGGCGGCGTATTTAACAACGCAGCACAAATCTGGAACCATACTTTTTACTGGAACAGCTTATCTCCAAACGGCGGCGGCGAGCCTACTGGCGCAGTTGCTGATGCAATCAACGCTAAATGGGGTTCTTTTGATGCGTTTAAAGATGCATTAAATGACAAAGCAGTAAATAACTTTGGTTCAAGCTGGACGTGGTTAGTTAAGCTTGCTGATGGTTCACTAGACATCGTTAATACATCTAACGCTGCTACACCATTAACTGATGATGGCGTTACTCCAATCCTTACAGTGGATTTATGGGAACACGCTTACTACATCGATTACCGTAACGTTCGTCCAGATTACCTTAAAGGTTTTTGGTCGCTTGTTAACTGGGAATTCGCGAACGCTAACTTCGCTTAATTAGCCTTTA
>NZ_JACJDN010000693.1:0-1974 GCF_014163565.1 Pseudoalteromonas sp. SR45-5
TTAATTACGAACTGCTTCTTAATAATAAAAGGAGCAGATAATGATGGACTTAAGAGGTGCGCATTCGCACTACTATACAGACAACAGGCATGTACCTAATTTAAAGTGTTAATCTTAGTAGATAAATTAAAGTTATTAAAAATCGTTAAAATTTATGAGAATTATTTTTTATAGATGAAAGGTTAATATAGACTTCATACATAAGAACTTAGATGCACTAAAGCCGCTACTTACTTTAAAATCGCAGCGGCTCTTATCTCCTTTGTGAATTAATTTGATGTCATCAACATTAGCTTTGCCTCTTTACCGTCTGTTAATACCGCGACGTTACCCTTATCAGTTATAAACACATCTCTTAACCTGCCTGCGGCTTCTGGAAATACGTGAGACTGCGTAAATTGACCACTTACCATATTAACGCTGTAGAGCTTTTTATCAACAAGAGTAGTGATAAGCACATGTTGTTGCAATGAAGGAAAAGCTGCATGTTTAGAGCCGTAATACGCCATGCCTGATGGCGCTATTGATGGCGTCCAATTAACACTTGGTTTTTGCATGCCTTTATATTCGGTAAATGGTGAAATACGCGCTTGCGAGTAATCTTTACCGTAGGTGATTACCGGCCATCCGTAATTAGTGCCAGCGGTTAAGTAGTTTAGCTCGTCACCGCCTGCAGGGCCGTGTTCGTTGCTAACAATTTGCTGCGTATCGTAATCATAAACTAAGCCTTGAGGGTTACGGTGACCAAGTGAGTAAACAGCATGTGCATTTGGCTTTTTGTCATTAATAAATGGATTATCTTTTGGGATGGTGCCATCTAGGTTTATACGTAATATTTTACCAAGTTGGCTTGTTATAACCTGTGCTTGCTCTCTAAAGTCAAAGCCATCACCCGTTGAAATTAATAATGTGCTATCGGGTAATACGAGCGTGCGACCAGCGTAATGTTGTGGTGTATTTTTATCAGTTGCTACTTTATAAATAACGTCAGGCTTTGAAAAGCTATTGCCATTAAACGTGGCTTTGGCAACAACAAGCCTGTTTGCGCTTGCATCACCTTGGGCATAGGTAAAAATAATTTCTTTTGAGTCGTTATAATCTGGTGATAATACAATGTCGAGTAAGCCACCTTGGCCTGCAACGTATAAACCGTTCAGATTTAATTTTACTCTTGATTGCAGATTGTTTTTTACTATAACTACGTGACCATCACGCTCTGTAATTAACCATGTGCCGTTTGGTAGTTCAACCATGCTCCACGGAGACTGTAATTGCGTAGCCAGTGTTTGTGTACTGTATTGCTCCTTTGGTAATGCGGCTTGTGCATTAACAGAAAACGAAAAAAGCGAAAGCAGAGTAAAAATAGAGATACATTGTTTACCGGGCAAGCCTTTGCTAGCATGACTAGTATAAGAGAAAAGCTTTATTTTAAGTTGAGATAACCATGTCGTTTTTAACACGTATATTGCCTTCATTTTTAGTTTCTTGGTTACTTACATTCACACTTGCTAGCTTGTTTCATAGCCAATACGTTGTCAATCAATTAGTTAATGTAGGTGTAGTGGTGGGCTTTAGTGATCGGGTTAGTTTAACGCTTGATGATTGGTTAGGCCTATTACCTACCTACGGCGCTATTATTGCCGTAGCACTTGCCATCGCTTTTTTTGTTACCGCAAAGCTTAATAAAAAGGTTCAAAAATACAGTACTCAGCTATTTGTTATTGCTGGCATTGTGGCATTTGCTATTGTGTTAATTGCTATTGAATCAATTATGAATATTCATATTATAGCGGGCGCAAGAGGCTGGGGTTTTTATGCTCAACTGCTTGCAGGCGCGGTAGGTGGTTTGGCGTTTTCGCAATTAGTTAAGGCAACTAAAACCCAAAAAGCGTGTTAGATGTGTGAATATAAATACGGCTTATACGTTATTTAGCGATTAATAAATAAAGGCCGCTGTTTATTGTAAACAGCGGC
>NZ_JACJDN010000694.1:0-1972 GCF_014163565.1 Pseudoalteromonas sp. SR45-5
TAAAAAAGAGCGTGTCGCTGTTTATTCGGCATTAGGTAATAGTGCGTTATCGGCTGATAATTTTAAAGAATCTTTACACTATTTTAAATTATTAGAAAAAAACACTTCAGATACTTTCTTTCCTGACGAGCACTTTCGTGCAATAAAAATGCAAGGTGTAGCACTTTTTTATCAAGGCTTATTTCAAAAGGCCATAAGTGAATATACCCGCACCCTAGTATTAGCTGAAAAAAATGAACAACTACTTGAACAAGCAAATTTACTAAATAATATTGGTTTGGCTTATTTTAATATGAATAAGCTAGGCGATACCCTAGAGTTTTACTTAAAGGCAAAAGCTATTTACGAAGCGCACGGTAGTGAGCAAGATCAAACCGACATATTACTTAATATAGCAGGCGTTTATATACGCTTATCCCGCTACGATAGTGCATTTAGTCTTTATCAAGATGTACTTAAAGTTTATCAGCGGTTAGATGATAAAAGTGGTATTGCGCAGGTATACAACAATATGGGTGTTGCTCATATGGAGAGTAATCAATTTGACTTAGCACTTCATTATTACCAGCTAGCGCTGCGTTATTATATTTCAGCCAATGATTACAATAAGTTATCTACGCAATATACTAACTTGGCAAATACTAATTTAGTGTTAAAAAAAGTAGATGAAGCGTACGAGCAAGCTAAATTAGGTGAGTACTATGCGCTTAAAATAGGTAACCATAATTTAGAGCTTAATGCGCTACATGCGCTTGGTAAAATTCAGTTTGTTAAAGGCAACTTAGAAGAGGCGAAAATAAGTTTAGATAGAGCTATTTCACTTGCCCACGAATATGGCAGTGAGCGAATAATTAGGGAGGGTTTAGGGACTAAAGCACTACTTGAAGCCAGTAAAGGCGATTATTCAAGCGCAATGGCCTTGCAACAAGAATACATTAGTGAGCTACGAAAACTCAGAAGTACAGCAATTATAAATGCATTAGCGGTACTTCAGCATCAATTTAAAGCAACACAATTAAACCAAGAAATAGAAAAACTTAAACAAGATCGACGTGTGCAAGAGCTAAAAATGTCGCAGCGTTCTCAGCTTACTTTATTCTCTTTTTTACTATTACTTTTGGTTGTTGTAACTGGTATTGCGCTTTACCGCCGTGGCGCAGAAAAACGCGCTAAGCAGCAGTTAACAGAGCAAGTTACGCAGCGTACTGCCGAGTTACAGGCAATAGCACAGGAGCTAAGAGAAGCTAACGATGTTAAAAGCCAGTTTTTGGCCAATATTAGCCACGAAATCCGCACTCCACTAACGGCTATTTTAGGGCAAACAGATGCTTTAATTAATGAATTATATGAGCCTGAGTCACTTAAAGATGAATTAAGAGTAATTCAGCGCCATAGCGACCATTTAAAAAGCTTAATAAACGACGTGCTTGATTTAAGTAAAATTGAAGCTAATAGGTTAGAGTTAAATATTTCGTGCTTTGATATTGTAGAGCTTGTAAATGACGTACATGCAATGTTTATCACTCAAGCAAAAGCAAAAAATTTACGCCTCATTTTAGACAATCAAGTGGGTAATGAGTTTTACACTAAGCTGGATTTAATACGCGTAAAACAGATTCTTATAAATTTATGTGCTAATGCTATTAAGTTTACTCACGCTGGCCAAATCATTATTGCTTTAAATAAGAGTGAACAAGGGCTAGTGATTATTGTAAAAGATACCGGTATTGGTATGAGCTCTAAACAGTTAAAGCTTATTTTTGAATGCTTTAGCCAAGCTGATAACAGTATTAGCCGTCGCTTTGGGGGGACAGGGTTAGGCCTTAGCTTATCGCAACAATTAGCCGCGATGATGGGCGGTTATATCAGTGTACAAAGCGAATACAAAAAGGGCAGTCAGTTTTCGTTCTTTTTACCGTGCGCAGAAGTAAATAAATCGCAAAGCCTGATTGAAACTCAAAGTGCTCCAAAG
>NZ_JACJDN010000695.1:0-1969 GCF_014163565.1 Pseudoalteromonas sp. SR45-5
ATAATTATAAACACTTACACTGAGCCGTTAATTGGCCCGTGTTGATGATTTACATGCGGATTTTGTCCGCGTTGACGCAGTAAGTGGTCCATTAAGGTAATGGCCATCATTGCCTCAGCAATCGGGATTGCACGAATACCCACACACGGATCGTGACGACCTTTAGTGATCATCTCAACCGCTTCGTTGCTTGTATTAATGCTGTTACCTGGAATAGTAATGCTCGACGTTGGCTTAAGCGCAATAGAAGCAATAATATCTTGCCCTGTCGAAATACCCGCAAGTACGCCACCTGCATGATTTGATGTAAAACCCTCAGGGGTTAGTTCATCACGATGCTCAGAGCCTTTTTGCTCAACTACGTCAAAGCCATCACCAATTTCAACGCCTTTAACAGCGTTAATACTCATTAATGAATGTGCAAGTTCGGCGTCAAGACGGTCAAATACTGGCTCTCCAAGACCAACAGGTACATTGCTTGCCACTACTTTTACTTTAGCGCCAACTGAGTCACCTTGCTTTTTAAGGTCACGCATATATTCGTCAAGCGCTTCAAGCTTACTTGCATCAGGGAAGAAGAATAAGTTATTTTCCACTTCATCCCAGTCAAACGTTTCCGCCTTAATAGGGCCAAGCTGACTTAAACATGCTTTAACTTCAATCGCATGAAATTGCTTTAAGTATTTTTTAGCAATAGCACCTGCCGCTACGCGTATCGCGGTTTCGCGTGCAGATGAACGACCGCCACCGCGATAATCGCGCAAGCCGTACTTATGCCAATACGTGTAATCGCCATGACCTGGGCGAAATACATCTTTAATTTTGCCGTAATCTTGCGAGCGTTGATCGGTATTTTCAATCAATAAACCAATGCTGGTACCTGTGGTTTTACCTTCAAAAACGCCTGCTAATATTTTTATTTGATCGCTTTCACGGCGCTGCGTTGTGTAACGGCTTTGGCCTGGTTTTCGGCGATCTAAATCAATTTGTAAGTCGGCCTCTGTGATTTCAAGACCTGCGGGAGTACCATCAACAACGCCGCCTAATGCAACGCCGTGGCTCTCACCAAAGGTGGACACTTTAAATAACTGCCCAATGCTATTACCTGCCATTAACTTTCCTCATTCCTAATGACTACCAATAGCCAAGCACAGGGCTTGGCTATTCATTTTTTACTTATTTTGCAAAATACTCATCTAGCTGCTTTTTACTAATTACAAATACACCTAAGCCGCCTTGTTCAAATTCAATCCATTCAAACGGCGCGCCCGGATACAGTGCATCCATATGTACCATAGAGTTACCAACTTCTACAAATAACAAACCGTTATCAGTTAGATGTTCACTCGCTTCGCTCAATATAGTACGGGTTACATCTAAACCATCGTGGCCTGATGCAAGCCCAAGCTCTGGCTCATGATGAAATTCGCGTGGTAAGTCAGCCATATCTTCTGCATCAACATACGGTGGGTTTGCTACTATAAGGTCGTATTTTTGACCTGGTACACCGCTAAATACATCAGACTGAATAGGTAACACGCGATCACTCAACATGTAATCGTTAATGTTAATGTCTGTGACTTCAAGCGCTTCATACGATATATCTACCGCATCAACTTGTGCCTGCTCAAAAGCTTGCGCAAGTGCAATTGCGATACAACCCGAACCCGTACATAAATCTAATATACGGTTTACCGATTGTGGCTCTTCAAGCCACGGCGTAAAGCGGTTACTAATAAGCTCGGCAAATGGTGAGCGAGGTATAAGTACACGTTCATCAACATAAAACGGCATACCCGCAAACCATGCAATGTTTGTTAAGTAAGGTACTGGTGTGCAGTCGTTAATACGTTCTGCAATAAGACCCGCAAGTCGGTTTTTTTCTGTGCTTGTTAAACGCGCGTGCATTAATTCTTTTGGCGCATCAACAGGCAAGCTAAGCGCAGGCAGTAATAAGCTTACAGCTTCA
>NZ_JACJDN010000696.1:0-1969 GCF_014163565.1 Pseudoalteromonas sp. SR45-5
AAAAATATGACGTACACATGTGCTCTGAAGTTAAAGGGATTATTACTTTAAACGGCAATCCCGTTGAAGGTGTTTTAATTAATCGTAGCCTCAAATTTGCACATAAAATTGAAAAACAAGATCAGGTTATTACAGCTTCCGATGGCACGTTTTATATGCCAGAAGTTGTTGTTGAGTCAAAAATACCCAGTGATATGTTTTCCCATGAAGTTACTCATCAACTTATTACTGCAATTCATGGCGGTGAATAATATGAGCTTTGGAATAGTGAGCTACGTGGTATTGATGAGCCCGACGAGTACAAACAAAAGCTAAGCAGTCTAAAAGCTGACTTGGTATCACCTAATGTGGATTTTATATTTCCTAACCATGCTCATGAAAATTTAGATTTTTATTGCTGATAAAATTGGACAGTCACCTGCTAAATCCGAGCATCTCATACAACCTGGTCATAAGCTGGTTGTTGATTCAAATATTGAAGGTGTTGTTAAATTAACTCAAATTTAAGGATGCAATTATGATCGATATAAATAATTTTAACTTGGATATATATAATTTACATAAAGAAGATTTTTTATCCAGTAATGAAGAAATACTAATAAGGTTTTTCTTAATAGAAAATAATGATTTAATTCTCGTTCAATTTATTTCAGACAATAATCTCAATTCTGCTTTCTTTAATGTTTCCGATTTTCAAAGGATACCCAATGTAGTGGTACAGTGATTTTGGCCACCCATTAAGAAAGAAATGTTATGCTGATAAGCATACAAATTTGGGTGAAAAAATGACGAAATTAAAACGTGCAACGTATTCTGCAGCAATCAAATTAGAAACAGCTCAGCTTGTAGTTAACCAAAGTTATACTCAAGAAGAAGCAGCCAAAGCGATGGGTGTGGGTAAATCAACCGTTAGTAAGTGGGTTACTCAATTAAAGCAAGAGCGTAATGGCCTGCCACCATCGGCTTCGCCAATGACGCCCGAACAAATTGAAATCCGCGAACTTAAAAAGCAAATCCAACGCATCGAATTAGAAAAGGATATATTAAAAAAGGCTACCGCTCTCTTGATGTCCGACTCCCTGAACAATTCTCGTTAATTGAGAAACTAAATCAACGAGAGCGTTACCCAATTAGCGTGCTGTGTAACGTATTCAATGTGCATCGTAGCAGCTATAAATATTGGGCTATAAGGGATACAACGCCGACACCAGAACAAATAAGGCTAGAGGCTGAAGTTAGAGCAATACATGCAATGAGCGGCGGCTCAGCTGGGGCGCGGACAATCGCGGCAATAGCAACGAACAATGATTTTGAATTGAGTCGTTATCGTGCTACTAAGCTAATGGTTAAATTAAAGCTTGAAAGCTGCCAAGTACCTCAACATTCATATAAACGCGGCGGTAATGAGCACCTTGAAATTCCAAATCTGCTTGATAGACAATTTGATGTTGTTGAGCCAGATACCGTGTGGTGCGGTGATGTGACGTATATTTGGGTAGGTAATCGCTGGGCTTATTTAGCCGTTATTATTGATTTATTTGCACGTAAAGTAGTTGGCTGGGCCATGTCGTTGTCGCCAGATACTAATTTAACGCTAAAAGCGCTTGAACTCGCGTATGAAAGCAGAGGAAAACCGACAGGACTGATGTTTCATTCAGACCAGGGTAGTCACTATACCAGTTTAAAATATCGTCAACGTTTATGGCGCTATAAAATCAAACAAAGTATGAGTAGGCGTGGAAACTGTTGGGATAATGCACCAATGGAGCGATTTTTTAGAAGCTTTAAAACGGAATGGATGCCAAAGGTTGGATATGGAAATTTTATAGATGCTAAATATAGCGTTAGTGATTATATCAACGGATATTACAACAACGTTAGGCCGCATCATTATAATGCCGGTTTAGCGCCAAATGAATCTGAGGTTAGATATCAAGATTCTAAAACTGTGGCCAAATTTTATTGACCA
>NZ_JACJDN010000697.1:0-1968 GCF_014163565.1 Pseudoalteromonas sp. SR45-5
ATAAAAATAACAAACGCCTATTTTATGGAATTAGCTTTAACCATACGGAGTAAACATCTATTTTGAACTGGCAATCTTTAGTCGATAACAGGCAACGTTTTTTTTGGCTTTTGCAAATCGCGGGCTGGATTGGTTACGCGTTAGTAAATTATATCGGCTCTAAAGTATTTGAAATGCGTGATATATATGTATTTGTTATTTTATTGAATGCTTACGCTGGTTGTTTGATGACAGTGCCGCTTAGGTATATTTACCGTAAAATTTGGAATGCCTCGCCCTGGGTGTTAATGATTGTAGTATTTGGTGCCTCTTATATAACGGGCACTCTATGGGCTGTCGTTCAAAAATTCAATCTATGGGAAATATACCGCCATGGTTATAGACCAGAGGAGTGGTTTTATTACCTGCAGCAAGGTTTAGATTCGGTTTATATTATTTTATGTTGGAGTGGTTTGTACTTTGGCGTTAAATATTATCAGTTATTACAAAGTGAGCGACAAAAAGCGTTAAAGGCCACAACGATGGCACACGAAGCGCAACTAAAAATGCTCAGGTATCAGCTCAACCCCCATTTTCTATTCAATACACTTAACGCTATTTCTACTTTAATTTTGGTTAAAGAAAACAAAGATGCTAACTTAATGGTAGCAAGGTTAAGTGACTTTTTACGTTACACACTTAATACCGATCCAATTAAAAAAGTACCGCTTGAGCAAGAGCTACATGCTCTCATGCTTTATTTAGAAATAGAGCGCGTCCGTTTTGATGAGCGATTGAAAGTAAATGTAGATATTAGCGAGCAAGCAAAAGAGGCTTTAGTACCGAGCTTAATTTTGCAACCAATTATAGAAAACGCGATTAAATATGCCATTGCCCATCTGACAGAAGGTGGTGTAATTGATATTAAAGCACAAGTATTTGCGAATGAATTATTACTAGAAGTGGGTGACAACGGCCCAGGCACTGAAATACTTGATGGCCAATTAGTTAACGCTCAAGGTGTAGGTGTTGCTAACACCAAAGATAGATTAAAAACGTTGTATGAAAATAATTATTCGTTTGTATTATCACATAATACGCCAAGTGGATTAAAAGTTAATCTGCGAGTACCTTTTGAGAAGGCTGTGAAAAATGACTAAAATAAAAACACTCATTGTTGATGATGAACCGTTAGCGCGAAAAGGTTTAGCGGTAAGACTTGAAGAATATTCTGATATTGAAGTAATTAAATTGTGTAGTTCAGGCGCTGATGCAATTGAAATGTGCCAAAGCGAGAAAATCGATTTGGTTTTTTTAGATATTCAGATGCCAGGTATGAATGGCTTTGAGGTGGCAAGAGCGCTTAGCGAAAGTACAAAAGTACTACCTGCTATTGTATTTGTAACTGCTTTTGATCAGTTTGCTGTAAAAGCATTTGAAATTCATGCTCTCGATTACATTTTAAAACCCGTTGATGATAACAGATTAAAACAGGCGGTAGAAAAAGTGCATACTTATTTAAAAACGCAGCAAGACAACGCCCATAAGAAAAAACTAGCGAGTTTTGTAGCCGGTATTACTGGTAATAATTGCGAAGAAATATTAAAAAAATTAGCCACTGGCGATACCTTAACAGATAGACGTTACCCAGAATCGCTTGCAGTAAAAGAGCAGGGTGAAATTATACGGGTACCTGTAGCGACTATCCAATGGGTTGATGCTGCAGGTGACTATATGTGTTTACATTGTGAAGATGGACAAACGCATATACTTCGTAAAACAATGAAAGAGCTTGAGCAAGAGCTAGACCCTCAGTTATTTGTGCGTGTACACCGCAGTGCGATAGTAAACACAAAACAAATTAGTAAGCTGGTTACACAAGTAAGTGGCGAGTATTTATTAGTACTTGAAAACGGACAAGAATTAAAAGTGAGCCGTAGCTATCGAGATAAGGTTAAAGCGGCATTAGCAAGTTAAAGCCAACGCTTT
>NZ_JACJDN010000698.1:0-1965 GCF_014163565.1 Pseudoalteromonas sp. SR45-5
TTTTACTCTGCATGTAGAGGGTACGTAGGAAAAGATAAGCTCCTGAGTAATTTTAATTCATTTGAATTTAAGAGCAGGCTTAATGAGCTTGATGATATGAATTATTTCATTTATTAATTTATTACTTTATTAAAAATACAAAACTATATTTAAATCAAGCGAGTTTTACATAATGAAAATTTTAGATTGTACTTTGCGTGACGGTGGTTATTACAATAATTGGGATTTTGAGTCTGAAGTGGTTAATGCTTATTTAATAGCAGTAGCAGAAGCAAACATAGATTATGTAGAGCTAGGTTTACGTAATTTTCCAAAGCAAGGCTTTTTGGGAGCCTATGCGTATACAACTGAAGCGCATATAAACTCATTAAATTTACCTGAAGGGCCAACTTACGGTGTTATGGTTGACGCTAAAACAATTTTGGAATCAGGCTTTAGTGTTGAAGATGCGATAAACAAACTATTTGTACCAGCAAATGAGAGTAAAATAGACTTAGTACGCATTGCTGCGCATTTTCATGAGGTTGAAAACTCTGGTCCTATAGTTAAACAGCTTAAAGCACTTGGCTACATAGTGGGTTACAACTTAATGCAAGCGGGCGGTAAACCTGATGATGTAATTGCTGATAAAGCTCGCCAAGCAACAGAGTGGGGCGGATTAGATTCTTTATACTTTGCAGATTCGCTAGGTAATATGGATGGCGATGAAGTAACACGTATTGTTAACGCACTACGTACGCAGTGGTCTGGTGAGTTAGGTATACACACTCATAATAATATGGGTAAAGGCCTTGATAATACGCTTACTGCAAAACAATTAGGGGTTACTTGGCTTGATACTACAATTACAGGCATGGGACGTGGTGCGGGTAATACACAAACTGAAAGCTTATTAGCAGTACTTGATAAAGAAGGTTCAGTATACAATTCTAAACCTATTTATGAGTTAGTAATACGCCACTTTGAATCAATGCAGAAAAAGTACGGTTGGGGTAGTAACTTACTTTACTTTTTAGGGGCGCAGAACGATGTACACCCTACTTATATTCAAAACCTGCTATCTAACTCGCATTACGGTACTGATGAAATTGTAGGCGCAATTGACTATTTGAGTAAGTTAGAAAGTACAACATCGTATAACGGTGCAATATTAAACACGGCATTAACGTTTAATACCGGTAATAGCGAAATTTCAGGAACTGATGCTGTATGTGGTTTATTTGACAATAAACACGTGCTTATTTTAGCTAACGGACCAAGCACTACTAAATACTTAAATGCAATTAAACTGTATATAGAGCAATATAAACCAGTTGTTGTGTCTGTTAATATTAGTAATGCGATTCCTGCGGACTTAATTGATTATTATGTTATTTCGCATAACTCTAAATTTTTAGCTGATGCAACGCGTTATCAAGCCTTGAACAAACCGATTATTTTACCAGTGCATCGTTTTTCTAAAGACGAGCTATCTCTTCTTAGTAATCTTGATTTACTCGATTATGGTTTAGATGTTAAAGATGGCGAGCTTGCAGCGAATAAAACGCACAGCGTTGTTCCTTCGGACATTACAACAGCCTACGTGCTTGCTATGTTGTTAGAGTCTAGCCCGTTGTCGGTTAAGTCAGTTGGCTTTGATGGCTACGAGAAAAATGACCCTCGCCAACAAGAAATGATTAAAATTTTAGACCTGTACAGTAAAAACAAACTGGCGGCAAAAGTTGTATCTTTAACGCCAACAACATACCCATTAGTTAAAGGTTCTGTTTATGCACCTAATAGCTGATTACGATGTATATATTTTTGATTGCGATGGGGTAATTTTAGACTCCAACCAATTAAAAATTGATGCAATGCATAATGCACTATCAGCGATTGTTACAGACACTACACAAGTTAAAGCATGTGTTGATTATTTTCGTGATAATTTTGGACGCTCGCGCTTTCACCATGTAGATATTTTTA
>NZ_JACJDN010000699.1:0-1958 GCF_014163565.1 Pseudoalteromonas sp. SR45-5
GAGCGAGCTTAAAAAAGGCGACATGTTTAGCGTTATCGACTCATTTGCTTATCCGGCATGGTTAAAAGGTGAAACGCTACGTGTTACTGATATTCAGACTTACCAATATCAGCACAGCAGCGATACTGAATTTGTACTTGAGACAAATAGCGGCCAAGTTGTATTTTTACAAATTGAGCAAGATGACGGCGAAGAGTGGGCTAACTTTTCTATTAAAATTCAGCGAAACGAAGTTGAAGAGATATTTGGCCTTGATGAGTTTGCGCGTATTTTTGATGAAGAGTCGTTAACCCACATTACAGTGCAAAATACACCAGAGCGCTTTATGCAGTTTTTAGCTAAAAGCTATCAACAAAGCGAGTCGCCTTATGTGTGTTATTTCCATAATAAAGATTACCGCAACCAAACTTTGCCTCGTTATGAGCAAGAAGGTGGTGAGCCATGTGAAATGATTTGTTTAGCATCAGATAATGAAGGCTTTGGTTTAAATATCGAAATTTGGGATGGCGGCGAAACCGAAGTATCGCTAACGCTCATGCGTCCAATGTCTGATATTGTAGACTTGTTTCCCGGAGATGCTAAGTGAGTGATGCTAAAGACAAGTGGTTACGTCAGGAACAAGCTGTACGTGCCACACAAATGGCATTTGATCTAAGCAGTGAAGTTCAAAAGCTGATAAAAAAGCAAGCTATTGACCAAGAGTTAACGCCGTCAGATATGATCCGTAAAATACTTGGCTTAGATGTAAAGTCTAAAAAAACGCGTCAACGTTTATCGTTTAATTTAAATGATGATGAGATTGCGCAACTAGCCAGTCGCTTTGATGTCCCAAGTGATGATAAGCGAGCCGTAAAACAACAAGTAGCTGACTTACTAATTGCTCACACTAAAAAAACTAAGTAGTTGCACTAGATTATTATGAATATTACTCTAATTGCTTATCTACTTATTTTTGCGTTGTTTGGTACTGCGGCGAGTTATTTTGTACGCTTTATTTATGCATATTGGGTGCTTAAAACAATGCCCATGAAGTACATTATAAAAGCGGGTATTTGCGTAGTGCTGGTTGTTGTAATTTCAGCGTTAATTCCGTATTTAGGTTAACGCTGAAATTAGCTTATACGCGACCGTTTTTATTTTATATCAAACGACTGGCATTGGTGATTAATACACAGCGATTGCACTTCAAGTACTGGTGAACAATCGGTTAAGCCTTGTGCTTTATTTTGTATTTTTTCTTGTTTTGTTATTTGTTGAGCAAGCTGTTCTGCTTCTTCTTGAGATGTGTTCAGCGTTGAATAAACAGCATACTTACTCGGTCCGCCGCATGCGCGGGCGCCCACTTCAAGTACTTTGCACTGAAAGCTTGCAGTGCAGCTGTTATTACTCACCATGTTATTCAGATCATAGTTTAAGTCAGATAAGTTTTTACTTTGCTCATTTGACGTCACAGTACTAGCACAACCACTTAGTAGTAAAATGCTGCTAGCAATGCTTAAAATTGATAGTTTAATTGCCGATGGTAAACAACTCATAACGTTATCCTTAAAATGCACTTACCGCTGAACCTTCAAGTTTAACACATTTATTTTCAACACACTGCGTGCTTGGCGTTGTTAAATGCTGACAAATGCTCATCATCCCTTTTTGTGAATTATAACTACTTTCAAGCTTAGTAATTTTGTCGCTAAGGGCTGCTACTTGTTTTTCAGACGCTGATTTTGTTGAATACACAACAAAGCTACTTGGCCCGCCACACGCGCGACTGCCTACTGCACTTATTCTGCATTGAGTGCTGGTATCACATTGCTTATCTGTAATTAGCGTATTTAATTCGGCTTTAGCTGTTTTTATATCGTCTATTGAAACGTTTTTTAAATCAGCTTTTGGTATTTTTTCAGTAACTACGTTCTTTTTAGTATTTTCTTGTAATTGAGTGTTTTCTTTTAGCTTTTGTA
>NZ_JACJDN010000069.1:0-10328 GCF_014163565.1 Pseudoalteromonas sp. SR45-5
AAAAATTTGTACCAAAATCAAATGATTTACCCTTTAAAGGCAATACAGAAATTGGTCATGATGTTTGGATTGGTTATAACGCTACAATTATGCCCGGGGTAAAAATTGGCAGCGGCGCTATTATTGCCAGTAAATCAGTTGTTACCTGCGATGTACCTGCTTATAGCGTTGTAGGTGGAAATCCCGCTAAAGTGATAAAAACCAGATTTGACGATAAAACAATTAATACGCTGCTAGATATAGCTTGGTGGGATTGGAGCAATGAAAAAATCACTGCTCATTTAGATGCCATTACACAATGCGATATAAAAGCCTTATCTAATCTCTAAGTGATTACCACTCAAACATGTATGCCATTTTACTTATTGTTTTTAGCGGCACATTATGTGAGTTTCGTTTAGCGTATAGGTGCTGCATAGCTTTGTCTTTTACTTCACCCACTATCACTTCTTTTACTTGATAACCTAAAGCAACGGCAGCTTGAGAGTAAGCTATAAATTCCCACTTTTTAATATTGGTGTTATCTACAATAACCAATGGAATGCCTTGAGCAAGTGCATTTATAAAGCGCGCCAAATTTAAATTATGAAATTGTGGTAACTTAAATTTATCGAAATGATATTCGCCCTGCTCATTATTAAAGTAATCATCAGTTGAGCAAATTAGATACTGACTTTCGTCGGCTCCACCTAATTCGTCAGCAAGGCTTTGCGCGTAGTAAGACTTACCACTTCCTGGTAGTCCTCGTAAAATAAAAACTTGTTTCATAGCATCGATTTTTTAAGGGTGAATAAATATTAATTTAGTTTGGACTTTAATAATGCCACAAAATCATTAAATTTCAGAGCAACAAATCATAATAGTGGCAATTAAACTCTAAAAACTGTTTAAAAATAAACCGCATGCATAAAAACTTTTAAAGAGTTGCCCACAATAGTTTTTTTATTTAACTTTACTAGGTAAGATACAGGGTTCAAGTGCAGCGCCGTTTATGTGCAATTTATGCCCGCGTGTTGCGCACAGTTAAAATAAAATAGTTAGGCAACTTATATCATTGGAGTGAAGATGAGCCATTTAGCGATTTCAGAGCTATTAAAAGGCAATGTTGCGGTAGACAGCCAAGTAACAATTAAGGGCTGGATCCGTACTCGCCGCGATTCAAAAGCAGGAATTTCATTTTTAGCCGTTCATGACGGTTCGTGTTTTGATCCTATTCAAGCGGTAGTTCCTAATTCACTGAATAATTATGATGAAGTTACTAGCTTAACAGCCGGTTGTTCTGTGTCGGTTACTGGTGTTTTAGTTCAATCTGCTGGCCAAGGTCAATCTTACGAAATTCAAGCTAACTCAGTGACTGTGTTAGGTTGGGTAGAAAACCCAGATTCATACCCAATGTCGGCAAAGCGCCACAGCATTGAGTACTTACGTGAGCACGCTCACCTTCGCCCTCGTACAAATATGATTGGCGCGGTAACTCGTGTACGTAACTGTTTAGCACAAGCTATTCACCGTTTTTACCACGAGCAAGGCTTTTACTGGATCAGCACGCCAATCATTACGGCAAGTGACTGTGAAGGCGCGGGTGAGATGTTCCGTGTATCAACGCTTGATATGCAAAACTTACCACTTACAGACAAAGGCGATGTTGATTACAGCGAAGATTTCTTCGGCAAAGAAGCATTCCTTACTGTATCTGGTCAGTTAAATGGCGAAACTTACGCGTCTGCAATGTCAAAAATTTATACATTTGGCCCTACATTCCGCGCAGAGAATTCAAATACATCTCGCCACCTTGCAGAATTTTGGATGGTAGAGCCTGAAGTAGCGTTTGCAGATTTAGAAGACATAGCAAAACTTGCTGAAAACATGCTTAAGTATGTGTTTAAAGCCGTACTTGAAGAGCGCCGTGATGATATGGAATTTTTTGCACAACGTGTAGAAAAAACCGCAATTACGCGTTTAGAAGAATTTGTAGATAAAGACTTTGCACAAGTTGACTACACAGACGCTGTAGAAATCCTTAAAAACTGTGGCAAAAAGTTTGAGTACGCTGTTGAATGGGGCGTAGATTTACAGTCTGAGCACGAGCGTTACTTAGCTGAAGAGCACTTTAAAGCACCGGTAGTTATTAAAAACTACCCACGTGATATTAAAGCATTCTACATGCGCCAAAACGAAGACGGTAAAACCGTTGCCGCAATGGACGTTGTAGCACCTGGTATTGGTGAGATCATTGGCGGTTCACAACGTGAAGAACGCCTTGATGTGCTTGATGCACGCTTAGAAGAAATGGGCTTAAACAAAGAAGATTACAGCTGGTACCGCGATTTACGTAAATACGGTAGCGTGCCGCACTCAGGCTTTGGTTTAGGCTTTGAACGCTTAGTTGCTTATGTAACAGGTATGGGCAACGTACGTGACGTTATTGCCTTCCCTCGTACTAAAGGCAGCGCAACTTACTAATACTAAGTTAGCCGTTTATAAATACTAAAAACCAGCCAATTGGCTGGTTTTTTTGTGTCTTTAATTTACCGAATAAAAAAGCCGCAGCACTCAAAGAGCACCACGGCTTTCAACCAGAATAAGTTTGTTTAGTTAAAGACTATAAAGCACTCTCTAACTGTGGCAGTACTTCAAATAAATCTGCCACTAAACCGTAGTCAGCTACCTGAAAAATAGGTGCGTCAGGGTCTTTATTAATCGCGACGATTACTTTTGAGTCTTTCATACCCGCTAAATGCTGAATAGCACCGCTAATACCTACTGCAATGTATAAATTAGGCGCTACAATTTTACCTGTTTGCCCTACTTGCATGTCGTTAGGTACAAAGCCTGCATCAACTGCTGCACGCGATGCACCAATAGCTGCACCTAGTTTATCGGCAATACCATTAAGTAATGCAAAGTTTTCGCCGTTTTGCATACCGCGACCACCCGATATGACCACACTAGCAGCTGTAAGCTCAGGGCGTTCTGATTCTGTTTGCTCAACACTTACAAAGCTGCTTAATTGCGAATCTGATACTGTATCAATGCTTGTTATAGCAACAGCTGATTGCTCACCTTGTAAATCAAAGCTACTGGCACGTACGGTAATTACTTTTTTACTGTCGAGTGATTTAACCGTGGCGATTGCATTACCTGCATAAATAGGTCGTTTAAATGTATCGGCGTCCACTACTGCGATAATTTCAGAAATTTGCGCAACATCTAATAGCGCGGCAACACGTGGCATAAAGTTTTTGCCTGTTGTCGTTGCACTTGCAACAATGTGGCTGTAGGTGTCGCTAAGTGATAAAACTAAATCGCTCATGTTCTCAGCTAACTGATGTTCATAAACGCTATTATCGGCAACTAAAACATTAGCTATGCCATCAATGCTTGCAACTTGTGAGCTCATTGCGCTTAAGTTGTTACCTGCTATTAGTACATCAATAGGAAAGCCCATTTTTACTGCAGCGTTAATAGTTTTTGAGGTTTCTGGTTTTAAGGCACCGTTGTCGTGCTCTGCAATTACGAGTGTTTTCATTTAAATCACCTTTGCCTCTGTTTTTAATTTTTCTACAAGCTGTGCAACGTCTTCTACAATAATTCCTGCGGTGCGTTTAGCTGGCTCTTCAACACTTATTAATTGCATACGCGGTGTTAAATCAACACCAAGCGAATCTGCTGCTATTACTTCAAGCGGCTTACGTTTGGCTTTCATAATATTTGGCAGTGATGCATAGCGAGGCTCATTTAAGCGTAAATCAGTTGTAACAACCGCCGGTAAATTAAGTGCTACCGTTTGCAGCCCGCCATCAACTTCGCGAGTTACGTTTACTTTGCCATTTTCAATAGCAACTTTTGATGCAAATGTACCCTGCCCGCGATTAGTTAATGCAGCAAGCATTTGACCTGTTTGATTATTATCTGAGTCAATTGACTGCTTACCTAAAATGACAAGTTCAGGCGTTTCTTGCTCTACAATTTTAGCGAGTAGTTTTGCAGTATGAAGTGACTCGAGCTTTTCATCGGTTTCGATGTGAATAGCTTTGTCAGCACCCAATGCTAATGCTGTTCGTAATTGTTCTTGTGATGCTTTTGGACCAATAGTTACAGCAACCACTTCAGTGGCGGTACCGGCTTCTTTAAGACGAATTGCTTCTTCTATAGCAATCTCACAAAACGGGTTCATTGCCATTTTAACGTTGTTTAAATCAACGTCGCTGTTATCACTTTTAACGCGTGCTTTTACGTTGTAATCAATCACTCTTTTTATTGGTACGAGAACTTTCATAGGAACTCCATAATTATTTAAACCTACAAGGTAACGTGCACGTCAACCTATTTATTTTATGAAATTAGACTACTTCCTGTTGACGTAAACGTCAACCTAAAATAACCTTTAACTATTCACAGTCTGTAACGTTTAATTTGCAAGGTTATAAATAGGCTGTACACCTTATTTAAATGCGTAGTAAACATTCAAATAAGTCCGTCATAGATAAAGAGGTTATTATGGTCGAACGTGAAACCATGGAATTTGATGTAGTAATTGTTGGTGCAGGCCCTGCTGGGCTTTCAAGTGCAATTAAACTCGCGCAATTAGCACAAGAAAAACAACAAGAGTGCATGATTTGCGTAGTCGAAAAAGGTTCTGAAGTAGGAGCACATGTACTCTCTGGTGCTGTTTTTGAAACCAAAGCTTTGGATGAACTACTACCTAATTGGCAAGATCTTGGCGCACCGGTTACAACCAAAGTAACTAATGATGAAATTTATTGGTTTAATAACGAGCAAAAAGCGACATCAATTCCCCACTTTGCTACACCAAAAACATTTCATAATGTTGGTAACTACATTGTATCTATGGGCAATGTATGTCGATGGCTTGCAGAGCAAGCTGAAAGCTTAGGCGTAGAGATATTTCCAGGATTTAGCGCACACTCTTTAATAATTGAAGATGAAGCAGTAAAAGGCATTATTACTGGTGATATGGGTGTAGACAAAGATGGTAATGAAAAAGACGGTTACATGCCAGGCATGGAGCTTCGTGCAAAATACACTATTTTTGCTGAAGGTTGCCGAGGTCATTTAGGTAAACAACTAATCAATGAGTTTGCACTTGATGCAGATTCATCGCCGCAGCATTATGGTTTAGGCTTTAAAGAAATCTGGCAAATAGATGAAAGTAAACATGAGCTTGGCAAGGTAGTTCATGGTACAGGTTGGCCACTTAGCGGCGATACTAATGGTGGTGCATTTATGTATCACAGTGAAAACAATCAAGTTGTTGTTGGTTTAATTGTTGATTTAAATTACTCAAACCCACATTTGAGCCCGTTTGATGAGTTTCAGCGAATGAAGCACCATCCTGTATTTAAAAACGTACTTGAAGGCGCTGAACGTATTGCTTACGGTGCGCGTGCTATTGCTAAAGGTGGCTTGCATTCATTACCAAAAATGCATTTTGCTGGTGGTTTACTTGTTGGGTGTGATGCAGGCACTCTTAATTTTGCAAAAATTAAAGGTAACCACACCGCAATGAAATCAGGAATGATTGCCGCTGAGGTTATTTTTGAAGCATTGCAAAATGAGTTAGCAAATACCGATTTAACTCATTATCAAACTGCGTTTGAGCAATCGTGGGCATATAAAGAGTTATATCAATCTCGTAACTTTGGCCCTGCTATGCACAAACTCGGTAAATTTTTAGGTGGTGCGTACAATACGCTTGATCAAAACATCTTTAATGGCGCTTTACCCTTTACGTTTAAAGATAATACGCCCGATCACTCTACCCTTGTTGATGCTAGCGCCGCTGACAAAATTGCATACCCAAAACCAGATGGACACCTTAGCTTTGATAAACTCTCAAGTGTGTTTTTATCAAATACTAACCACGAAGAATCACAGCCGTGTCATTTAAAGCTTAAAGATGCGTCAATTCCTATTAACGTAAATTTAGTTAAATTTGATGAACCCGCACAACGTTATTGCCCTGCAGGCGTTTACGAAGTACATGAAATTGCAGGAAATAAAGAGTTTGTTATTAATGCCCAAAACTGTGTGCACTGTAAAACCTGCGATATTAAAGACCCAAGCCAAAA
The DNA here is from genome assembly GCF_014163565.1 of Pseudoalteromonas sp. SR45-5. NCBI lineage: Bacteria > Pseudomonadati > Pseudomonadota > Gammaproteobacteria > Alteromonadales > Pseudoalteromonadaceae > Pseudoalteromonas > Pseudoalteromonas sp. SR45-5. The sequence continues at coordinate 6,093 of NZ_JACJDN010000069.1, forward strand.
CATTACATGGGTAACACCTGAAGGTGCGGGTGGGCCAAATTATCCTAATATGTAACTAAATTATGCGCTGTATAGCTATATAACTACGTTTTTTACATATAAATTATAAACATATCCTAAATTGCAGGGGCTTCGGCCCCTTTTTTACGTTATGCTAATAGTAGTTTTAATAATAAGAGTGTTATTTATGCCGTCGTCAAAAGTTATTTTTCGTTTTTTAGCAGAGCCTACTGATGTGAATTTTGGTGGTAAAGTTCATGGTGGGGCCGTCATGAAGTGGATTGACCAAGCAGGTTATGCGTGCGCTGCAGGTTGGAGTGGTCATTACTGCGTAACTGTTTCGGTTGCGGGTGTTAAATTTAGACGCCCTATTTTAGTGGGTCAAATAGTCGAAGTAGAAGCTAAAATTGCCCATACGGGTAGAAGTAGCATGCAAATATTTATTCAAGTTAGGTGTGGCGATCCAAAAACGCAAAATATGGTTGAAACAAACCATTGTGTTATCAGCTTTATTGCAATGGATGAAACGGGCTACCCAATAGAAGTGCCTTCGTTTAAAGCAGTGACCGATGAAGACATTAAGTTAGAAAATTACGCTATAAAAATGAAAGAAATAGCAATTGAAACAGAAAACTTACTTCATGAAGTCTAATTAGTAATTTAAATAGAGTAAGGCTATGTAAAAAACTCATTATACTTTGTAAAACATACAACTTATTTTAGAGTACACGATTACACAAAAGTTCACTTTGATTATAAAACACGCTAAACAATGTAAAAACCAATACAAAATAACTAATTATGGCGTGTTTTTAATCCATTTTAATATTGGCACGCTCGCTGCAAGTAAGTAATTGAAGTTTGATTAATGAAATCAAGCATTTGATTATTTTTTGTAAAGGAGCTATTCAATGATTAAAACACTTTCTCTTTCAGCTATTGCACTAGCAACACTGGGTTTTAACTCTGCAGCACACGCTGACATTTCTGATTTCGATTCTCCACGTATTTATACTGGTATCGGTTACGGTCAATATTCTTTTGAATTTGAAGACAGTGACAACGACACTGACTTTGACGACGATGCACAAATGCTTAAAGGCTATATTGGTACTCAATTTAACGAATACCTAAGCTTAGAACTTGCTTATCAAAACTTTGATGAAGTAAGTGATATAGACAGCAAAGCTGAAATTGATGGCGTATCGCTTGCCGCACGTTTGGGCTACCCAATAACAGAAAGCTTTTCTGTATATGCAAAAGGCGGTTGGCTTGAGTGGGATGCAGATTACACACAAGATTTACCAGTTGGTGGTGTAACAGCGTCTACAGATGGTGGTGATGCATTTTACGGTGCGGGTATTGAATACGCACTTACAACAAATGTACAGTTTCGTTTAGAGTACGAACGCTACAAACTTGATGACGATATTGATCCAGACATGGATGTAGCGTCTGTATCAGTTCAATACATGTTTTAATTAATCTTTAACATGTATGAGAAGGGTAAGCTTATGAGCTTGCCCTTTTTTGTTTTAGGTCCTTTTTAAATATATTAATACAAAATATAAACCACTCAGTCTAATAAGTGTTTTTAAACCGCTTGGTCTATAAGCAATAAACTTACTTACACTAATGCCATAAATACTAAATGCAGGTAGAATAGCGCTCTATTTTATTTGTACCCGAGTACTATGAGCGATTATACCATTTCGGCTATTGGCCACATTGAATCTCCTTATAAACAAAAGTTTGCTATACCTAGGCAGCCTCGTTTAGTGCCACAAGCCAAGGCAAAACTTATTTTTGCACCTGATTTTAATCGCGAAGAGTTTGTACGTGGTTTAGATGAATTTACTCATATTTGGTTGTTATTTCGTTTTCATGAAACGGCCGATAAAGGTTATTCTGCTATGGTTCGCCCACCTCGTTTAGGTGGGAATGAGCGAAAAGGTGTATTTGCTACCCGCGCTACATTTAGACCAAACGCGATTGGTATGAGCGCAGTAAAACTTGAAGGTATTGAATATAAAAACGGACAACTTAGTTTATTACTCGCTGGCATTGATTTACTTGATGGCACCCCCATTATCGATATTAAACCGTACTTACCCTATTCAGATGCAATGTTTGACGCCAGTGCTGGCTTTGCAGATACACGCCCAGAAACACAAATGACGGTTGAATTTAGCCCTCAGGCAATTGAGTTCGTTAATGCGCAAACACAATACCCAGATTTACATGATTTTATAGCTAATGTTTTAAAACAAGATCCCCGCCCTGCCTATAAAAAACAAAAAGACGGCGAGCAAAGCTATGGTATGACTTTGTACAATTATAATATTCGCTGGCAAGTCAATGGCGAGCATAACGTAGTAACAAACATAGAAAAAAACTAAATAACTCACTTAGCGCTTTAGTGTAAAAGCATCCGCTGTTAAACTTAAGCTCTATTAAAAGAACATAATTACTCTATTTCGGAAAAAACATGCGTACAAGCCAATATATACTCGCAACACTTAAAGAAACGCCATCAGATGCTGAAATCGTATCGCATCAGTTAATGCTTAGAGCCGGTATGATCCGTCGCGTCGCTTCGGGTTTATACACTTGGTTACCCTCTGGTTTACGTGTGCTACGTAAAGTAGAAAACATTGTACGTGAAGAGATGGACAAAGCAGGTGCTATTGAAATGCTAATGCCTGTAATTCAACCCGCTGATTTGTGGGAAGAGTCTGGCCGTTGGAATGAATTTGGTCCTGAGCTTATGCGCTTCACAGACCGTCATAACCGTACGTTTGCACTTGGTCCAACACACGAAGAAGTGATTACTGATTTCGTACGTAAAGAAATAAGCAGCTACAAGCAGTTACCTGTCACTTTATATCAAGTACAAACTAAAGTACGCGACGAACGTCGCCCTCGTTTTGGTGTGATGCGAGCTCGTGAATTTACAATGAAAGATGCCTACTCTTTTCACTTAAGTGAAGAGTGTTTAGATGCGACTTATCAAGCGATGCATAAAGCATACTGTAACATTTTTGAGCGTTTAGGCCTTGATTACCGCCCTGTACTTGCTGATACTGGGTCTATTGGTGGTAGCCTATCGCACGAGTTTCATGTACTTGCTGAGTCGGGCGAAGATGCCATTGCATTTAGTGATGGCAGTGATTACGCAGCTAATATTGAAAAAGCAGAAGCACTAGCGCCAAACGATCCACGCCCAGAAGCAAGTAAAGAGTTAAAAGCATTCCCTACTCCTGACGCTAAAACAATTAATGAGCTTAAAAAGCATTACGGTGTAAAACCTCATCGTGGTGTTAAAACCTTAATTGTTTACGGTGCACCTGATGAAAACGATGCACGTGGTTTAGTGGCGCTTGTACTTCGTGGCGATCATGATTTAAATGAATTAAAAGCTGAAAAGCACCCATTAGTAGACTCTCCGCTTGAAATGGCAACAGAGGCAGATATTGTTGCTGCTATTGGTGCAAAACCTGGTTCATTAGGCCCTGTGGGCTTATCTATGCCTATTATTGTTGATAGAGCCGCTAATATCCTTGCTGATTTTGTTGCCGGTGCTAATAAAGACGACGAGCATTACAGTGGTATTAACTGGGATCGTGACGTAACTGATTACGAAGTTGCTGATATTCGTAATATTGTTGAAGGCGATATGAGCCCATGTGGCCAAGGCGTTTTACAAATAAAACGCGGTATTGAAGTAGGTCATATATTCCAACTTGGCACTAAATACTCAGAAGCAATGAAAGCGGGAGTATTAAACGAAGGTGGTAAAAACCAAACCATGACCATGGGTTGTTACGGTATTGGTGTTTCACGTATTGTTGCAGCTGCTATTGAACAAAACAACGATCAATACGGTATCATTTGGCCAAAATCAATCGCGCCATTCGATTTAGCGATTGTTCCAATGAACATGCACAAATCGCATCGTATTCCTGATATTGCAAATAACCTTTACCAGGGTTTAAAAGATGCAGGTCTTGATGTGTTATTTGATGACCGTAAAGAACGCCCTGGTGTTATGTTTAATGACATGGAGCTAATTGGTGTACCTTACACGCTTGTAATTGGTGAGCGTAACCTTGACGAGAATAAAGTTGAGCTTAAAAACCGCCGCACCGGTGAAAAGCTAATGATTGATATTGATACAGCAATTGATGCAATTAAAGCGGCTGTTAAAGGTTAATAACACGCACGCTCAAAATAGAC
>NZ_JACJDN010000006.1:0-24119 GCF_014163565.1 Pseudoalteromonas sp. SR45-5
TACTATTTTGGTCGTCAAGCATATTGAGCTTTTTCTTTTTTTGTAACTCACGCCTTTTTTTATTCTCTAGCTCAACTTTTTCAGCGGCCGATCCACTTTGCACACCCGCAATATGAAAAGCACTTTTTGACTCAACTTCTAGTCTGGTTATTCTTCCTAAATAAGGAATCATGATATCCATACACACTTCCTTAGTTTACTGTTAAATTATCTAAACGCTTGGTTTGGCTAATAAACAAACAAATATATGCAAAAAATGCACTTCCCTTCTTAATATTATCGACAGTTATAAGATATGCTTTAATTAAGCTAAAAAAAACTTGCCATAATATGGCTGTTTATGTTTTTATGAATGCGAAATTTATTTAAACAGATAACAACTGAACGTTACTATAACAACGAGCAGTTAAATAGGATAAAAAATGCGCTTAAACCTGACAACAGTACATCATCACCACCATTCACCGGAATAACCTGTCAGGTCTTTCGCTGAGAGGTTATTCCTAAAAGGAACCTCTGGCGATTCAAAAAACATTGATTCATTTTCGCCCTGAGGTTCCCCTCGGGGTTTTTAGTTTTTAAATTAAAGGAAAATGAATAATGAGTAACACAAATCGTCTACGTATCGCCATCCAAAAAGGCGGCCGCCTATCTAAAGATTGTCAAGATCTGTTAAAACAGTTAGGTGTTAAACTTAACCTTCGTGAACAACGCTTAATTGCACACTCAACTAATATGCCAATTGACGTACTACGTGTGCGCGATGACGATATTCCTGGTTTAGTAATGGACGGTGTATGTGATTTAGGTATTGTTGGCGAAAACGTACTAGTAGAAGTTCAAGCAGAACGTGAACGCCAAGGTGTTCCAAGCGAAGTAAACAAACTTTCAAAACTAGATTTTGGTTACTGTCGTCTTGCACTTGCTTGGCCACAAGAGCTAGGCGCTCGCGATAAGAGCTGGTTTGAAGGCAAACGTATTGCAACTACCTACCCAGAAATTTTAACTCAGTGGTTAAAGCGCGAAGGCATCAACGCAAGTACAGTAATGCTTACTGGCTCTGTTGAAGTAGCACCACGTGCAGGTTTATCTGATGCAATTTGTGATTTAGTATCTACTGGCGCAACACTTGAAGCTAACGGCTTAATTCAAGGTGATACAATTTTAGAATCAAACGCATGTTTAATTCAAAATAAAGATCTGCAAGACGCTGACAAACTAGCACTAATCAATAAGCTTATGCCGCGCCTACGTGGTGTTAGACAAGCTAAAGAAAGCAAATACATCATGCTACACGCACCAAAAAACAAACTTGATGAAATTTGTGAAATTTTACCTGGTTCTGGTCAACCGACTCTACTTGCCCTTGCGGGTAATGAAGAATACGTAGCACTGCACATGGTAAGCAGCGAAACATTATTTTGGGAAACAATGGAGCAGTTAAAAGCCCTAGGCGCTAACTCTATTTTAGTTATGCCAATTGAAAAAATGATGGAGTAAGTACCATGCTTCGTTGGAATGAGGAATCTTCACAAGTACAAGCAGCGGCGCTAATGCGCCCTGCAGTTTCTGTAAGCGCAAAGGTTGAAGCAATATGCAAAACTATTTTAGCTAATGTAAAAGAGCAAGGCGATGAGGCCTTACTTAGCATGGCCAAAGAGTTTGATAATAGAGCTAACCCACGTTTGCGCGTACCGCTAGATGAAATTAACGCATCTGAGCAAGCACTAAGTGCAGAGCTTAAATACGCAATTGACACCGCTTATGCAAATGTTAAACGTTTTCACGAAGCGCAGTTGCCAAAAGATATTAAATTATCAACCCAGCCAGGCGTTGTATGTGAACTGAAATATCAAGCCATCGAAGCAGTCGGTATTTATGTACCCGGTGGCAGTGCTCCGCTGCCATCGTCGGTTATTATGCAAGGTGTATTAGCACAGTTAAGCGGCGCTAAAACCGTTGTACTTGCTACGCCGGTACAAGGTGATAAAGCAATTAACCCTGCTATTTTATATGCAGCTAAGTTATGTGGCATTACTACTTTGATAGAAAGTGGTGGCGCAGGCGCAATTGCAGCAATGGCTTATGGCACCGAATCAGTTCCTAAAGTAAACAAAATTTTTGGCCCAGGTAATAGCTTCGTAACAATGGCTAAACAGCTCGTTGCGCAAACTATCCCAGGTATGGCAATTGATATGCCAGCAGGTCCTTCTGAAGTATTAGTTATTGCAGATGAACGTGCAAACCCAGAATTTATAGCCGCCGATTTACTCTCACAAGCAGAGCACGGCGCAGACTCGCAGGTTATTTTATTATGTAACAGCGAAAGTATTATAGAACAAACTCAGCAGGCACTTACACGCCAATTAGCTAATTTGAGCCGCAAAGAAACAGCCGAGCAAGCGCTCGCTAATTCTTCACTTATTTTAGTTGATTCAGTTGAACAAGCATTTGACGTATCGGCGCAATACGGCCCAGAGCACTTAATTTTACAACTAGGCGATGCAACACCTTACCTAGATAAAGTTAAAAATGCAGGCTCAGTATTTGTAGGTGACTACACACCAGAATCTGCAGGCGATTACGCATCGGGTACTAACCACGTGTTACCAACATATGGTTACAGTGCAACTTACTCGAGTTTAAACTTGCTTGATTTTTTCCGTACATACACAGTGCAAACAATTACTAAAAGTGGTTTAACGCAGCTTTCAAAAGCAATTTTACCACTTGCAGATGCAGAAGGCCTTGATGCCCACGCTAATGCGGTTTCAATTCGTTTAGAGGCAATTAAAAATGAGCAATGAGAGCGCACAAGCGTCTAGCTTATTACCTAAGAATATTGCAGCCCTTGCTGCATACAGCTCTGCAAAAAGTGAAAAGCTAACCGGTACTACGTGGCTAAATGCTAACGAAAGCCCGTATGCTAAAAATCTTGAACTGAGTATTGAGGATTTAAATCGCTACCCCGACCCACAACCGCAACTGGTTATTGACAGGTACGCAGCTTATACAGATCTTGAAAGCGAAAATGTATTAATGACGCGCGGCGCAGATGAAGGCATTGAGCTTTTAGTGCGCACATACTGTGAGCCAGCTAAAGATAGTATTGCGCTATTTTTACCAACTTACGGTATGTACAAAGTTACCGCCGATACACACAACGTTAGTATTAACGCGCTTACACAAGAATTATTATTAAGTGGCAGTGTTGATGAAATAGTTGCAGCTGTTGGCAGCTCAAAGCTGGTATTTATTTGTAACCCAAATAATCCAACTGGCAGCTTAACGCCACTTGATAAAGTAAAAGCGATTGCAACAGCACTTGCAGGTAAAGCATTAGTTATTGTTGACGAAGCCTATATAGAGTTTTGCCCAGAGCAAAGCGCGACTAAACTTATTAATGAGTTTAGTAATGTAGTGGTTTTGCGTACGCTTTCTAAAGCCTTTGCGCTAGCAGGGCTCAGAACGGGCTTTACGCTTGCACAAGCAGCAACACTAGCGCCAATTCGTAAAGTCATTGCGCCGTATCCGGTATCAGGCGTTGTAGCAAGTATTGCAGCGCAAGCAATTGCACCCGATGCAATTACATCAATGCGCCGCCAAGTCACTATTTTAAATAGCTTAAAAGCTAAGTTGGTAGATTGGCTAAACGCCTCCCCTGCTGCATTAAAAATTCTCACTGGTGAAGGTAACTTTGTTACTTTAAAATTAGCCGATAAAAACTACTTTAAAATTGCACTTGAGCAAGGTTTGGTTATGCGCGCTTTTACACTATACGGTGAAGACGACTGGCTACGAATTTCAATTGGCAGTGAACAAGAACTTGAACAAGTAAAAATTTGGTTAGATGGCTTACAAACGCCGGCTACCGCAGCATCTTTAGCAGGAAACGAAGTATCATGAGTAACCCCTATTTATTTATAGACCGCGACGGCACTATTATTGAAGAGCCAATTACCGACAAACAGGTAGATAGCCTTGAAAAGCTAGCATTTTTACCTGGTGTTATTCCTGCGTTATTACAATTACAAGCCGCAGGTTACCGTTTAGTAATGGTGTCTAACCAAGATGGTTTAGGCACAGATAGCTTTCCTACTGCTGATTTTGACATAGCACAAGACAAAATGATGGACATAATGCAAAGCCAAGGCATTAGCTTTGACGAAGTATTAATTTGCCCTCACTTTAACGAGCAAAACTGCGATTGCCGTAAACCTAAAACCGGATTACTTACCGAGCTTATGCGCTCAGGCAAAGTAGATTTAGCACGCTCTTTTGTTATTGGCGATCGCCAGACCGATATTGGCCTTGCTCAAAACTTATGTTGTGAAGGTATTTTATACGACGGCGATTGGAGTGCGATAGTGACAAAATTGACTACCGCAAACCGCGAAGGTCGTGTTACACGCAACACAAAAGAAACCCAAATTGATGTAGCCATAAACTTAGATCAAACTAAAAATGGCAGCATAGACACCGGACTTGGCTTTTTTGATCACATGCTTGATCAAATTCGCACCCACGCAAACATTGGTTTAAACATTAAAGCCAAAGGCGATTTACACATAGACGAGCACCACCTTGTTGAAGACATTGGTATTGCTCTTGGTGTCGCACTTAAACAAGCGCTTGGCACTAAATCGCAAATTGCACGCTATGGTTTTGCCCTTCCTATGGACGAGTGTAAAGCTGAAGCACAAATTGATTTATCGGGCCGTGCATCATTTGTATTAAACGCTAACTTTAGCCGCGAAAAAGCAGGCGACTTAGACGTGCAAATGGTTGAGCACTTTTTCAAAAGCTTAAGTGATAACGCCGCTATTAGCCTTATTTTATCGGTAAGCGACGGTAACTGTCATCACCAAGTAGAAGGCTTATTTAAAGCGTTTTCACGTGCTCTTCGTATAGCAGTGGCACAAGACACGACCCAACAAACAGCCAGCTCTAAGGGATGTTTATGATTGCCATAATTAATACCGGTTGTGCCAATATAAATTCAGTACGCTTTGCGTTTGAACGCTTAGGCCAAACGCCAACAGTAATTACTTCACCAGAGCAATTAGCGGGTTTTGAGCGCGCTATATTGCCAGGTGTAGGTCACGCGTCGGTTGCTATGAAACGCCTAGTAGATAACGGCTGGCAACAAGCTATAAATGAATACCAGCGCCCGCTTATGGGCATTTGTTTAGGTATGCAGTTACTGTGCGAAAGCACCGAAGAAGGTAACGTACAGTGCCTAGGTAAAATACCAGGGCAAGTAAAAGCGCTTGATGTAGGCAATTTAACGTCGCCGCATATGGGTTGGAATAACTTAAGCGTTAACAAAGAGCATGCATTAACTAAAGGGCTTACGCTTGATGAGCAAGTGTATTTTGTTCACAGCTTTGCGCACACCGTAAACGACGCCACACTAGTGAGCGGCGAATATGGTCAAACCTTTTCAGCCATTGTTGCTAAAGACAATTACGCAGGCATGCAATTTCACCCAGAGCGCAGCGCAAAAGTTGGCGCACGTTTATTACAAAATTTTGTTGATTGGCAGTTATAAGCTGCCCATTAACTAACAAAAAAGAGATTATTTGTGATTATTCCAGCATTAGACGTATTACAAAATCAAATTGTGCGCTTGTACCAAGGTAAATACGACACAGCACAGTTTTACCCTTTCGAACTTGGTGCGCGTTTAAAAGAATACGCCGACAGTGGCGCAGGCAAGTTACACCTTGTTGATTTAGAAGGTGCACGCGATCCAAGTAAAAAACAGTGGAAACATATTCAAGCTGCAACCAAAGCACTTAACGTACCGTACCAAGTGGGCGGCGGTATTCGCTCAGAGCAAGATGTAAGTGATTGGCTAAAAGCCGGTGCAAACCAAGTTGTTATTGGTTCAATGGCAGTAGAAAAACGCGAACAAGTAAAAGCCTGGATTGAGCTATTTGGCGCAGAGCATTTTGTAATTGCTCTTGATGTAAATAAAACAGCCACGGGCTGGGCACCAGCAACGCACGGTTGGTTAAGTGAATCTGAATTTGGTTTACTTGAGCTGGTAGATTTTTATGTAAGCTTAGGTGTTATTGATTTTTTATGCACGGACATCAGTAAAGATGGCACCATGACGGGTCCATCGTTTGAGCTTTACGAAGATTTAACTCGCCATAACAGCACAATTAAAGTGCAAGCCTCAGGTGGCGTAAGCTCACTAGATGACATTAAAAAGCTTAAAGAGCTTGGTGTGGGCGGCGTTATTTTAGGTAAATCATTGCTTGATGGCGCATTTAGCGTTGAGGAGGCACTGGCATGTTATCAAAACGCATAATCCCGTGTTTAGACGTTAAAGACGGCCAAGTAGTTAAAGGCGTAAAATTTAAAGGCCATGAAATAGTTGGCGATATTTTAACAATGGCTAAAGCCTACAGCGAAGCTGGCGCCGATGAACTGGTTTTTTACGAAATCAGCGCAAGCGTTGAAAAACGCCTACTTGATGTAAACTGGGTAGAGAGCATTGCACGTAATATCGATATTCCATTTTGTGTAGCGGGCGGTATTAAATCAGTGGCTGATGCAGCGCGGGTACTTGAGCGCGGCGCAGACAAAATAAGCATTAACAGCCCTGCTATTGCGCGTCCTGAACTTATTAAAGAATTACACGATGAGTTTGGTAAGCAATGTGTTGTAGTCGGCATTGACAGCTTTTTTGATGAAATTACCGGCGAGTATTTAGTTTACCAATTAACCGGCGATCCTAATGCATCAAGCCGTACGCGCTATAAAACACAAGAATGGGTTAAACGCGTACAAGACCTAGGCGCAGGCGAAATTGTATTAAACTGTATGAACCAAGATGGCGTTCGTAACGGTTACGACAACGAGCAACTAAGTAAAATTCGCGAGCTGTGTGACATTCCTTTAATCGCCTCTGGCGGTGCGGGTAGTATGCAAGATTTTGTTGATGTATTTAAACAAAGCAAAGTAGATGGTGCATTAGCTGCCAGCGTTTTTCATAAAAATGTGATTAACATTGGCGAACTAAAACAATTTTTAACAGATAACCAAGTGGCAGCAAGATTATGCAAGTAACACAACAAAACCAAGCTCAGGTCGATTTCGCTAAAAGTGACATGATCCCTGCGATTATTCAAGATGCCCGCTCTGGTGTTATTTTAATGCAAGGCTTTATGAACAGCGAAGCACTCGCTGTTACGCTTGATACCAATAAGGTAACGTTTTACTCGCGTTCAAAATCGCGTTTATGGACTAAAGGCGAGTCATCAGAAAACTACTTAAACGTAGTATCTGTGCATACAGATTGTGACTACGATTCAATTTTAGTACTTGCCAACCCAGAAGGCCCAACGTGTCACTTAGGTACACAAAGCTGTTTTGGTGATGAAGCAAAACCAAGTTTAAGCTTTTTAGCACAGTTAGAAGATGTGATTGTTGCGCGTAAAAATGACGACCCTGAAAAAAGCTACACAGCGTCATTATTTGCAAAAGACTTAAGCCGTAGTTGTCAAAAAGTAGGTGAAGAAGGCGTAGAAGTTGCCCTTGCCGCTATGAAACACGATAACGATGAGCTAACAAACGAGTCTGCTGATTTAATTTATCACCTGACTGTATTACTACAACGCCAAGGCTTAGCCCTTGAAGATGTAGTTAAATGCTTGCAAGGTCGCCATAAATAGCATTAGTTGTGACTAACAAAGAAGCTCATATTTATATGGGCTTTTTTATTTTTACAGTAAATCACGTGTGATATAGTGCGTGGCTAAATTAATCGGTTACTGTGAACTATGAAAAACTATATTACTCCTTCTATTGTCGCGTTTATTTTAGCGGGCTGTACCAGCAAAACTAATCAGACGACAACTACAGCAACCACTACTACAACGAATCAGTCTGTAAAAACCACAGTAACACCCGATGAATGCAGCACCATAAATAACCTAATAAATGGTTATGAGTCTGGTTTTAATTCAATCAAAACAGATAAAGTAAATAACCAGTTTACTAATCAATGGCGTACTAATACTCATATAATTGGAGCAAACTGTACAGTTACTTTAAATAAGTCAGAGCTAGCAAGCTACCAATGCCAAACACCTGTTAAAACACAAACGCAAACAATAAAGTCTCATCAAAAACTGGCTAAGCAATTGCGCCAATGCTTAACCAAAACAGGTTGGTTGGAAAGCCAAAAAGAAACAGCAAGTTCAATTTACAGCACCTTTGTACTTGATACTAAAACCCCTGTCATTACACTTGCTACCAATCAAGAAGGTAATGGGTTTTCTACTCGCTTTGAAATTGCTCCACCGTTAGGACTTTAATAATGCGCCAATTAAATCAAAACAAAAAACCATCTAAATTTAAAACTGATTGCCTAGGAATATGCGAAAGGCGCAGCGGTTACTGCACCGGGTGTGGGCGTACCAACGAAGAAATTTTTGATTGGATAATATTATCTGAAGATGAAAAAAAAGCGATTTTAGAAACACCACGAGCAGACGCTAACTCATAACAAATAAAGCCCCTAAATGTTAAAAGTAACAGTTAATTGATTAACTAAAAACTTTTAACTTGTTGTGGCTATTCATTTTAGTTGCGCTAATACAGCTTTCGACTACTTGCTCAAATGAGTTATTAATATCTATATTTATAACATTGGGCTCATCTTCTTTTGGAACTTCTAGCGCTTCAAATTGGCTTTTGAGTAAATCAACAGGCATAAAATGCCCTTTTCTGTCCTGCATACGGCTTTTAACCAGCTCAAAATCACCAAAAAGATGTAAAAAGGTAATGCCTGTATTTCCATCACATATTTGTTCTCGGTATTTCTTTTTTAATGCTGAGCAGACTATTACCGCGACTTCATTTTTCTTTTCAATGCTAAATGCAGCATCACGTATTCTTTCGAGCCAAGGCACACGATCAGCATCATTTAAAGGCTGCCCAGATGACATCTTTAATATATTAGCCTTGGGATGTAAGTCGTCTCCGTCGATAAATTTAGCGCCAATGCGCTTTGCTAATGCATCACCCACACTTGACTTTCCTGTGCTTGAAACCCCCATTACAATATAAATACGACCTACATTTGTGTTACTCATGTATTTACCCTCGCCTTAATTTAATAATTAATTATTTTCAATGTATATATTATATTGAGTTACGGGTAACATGTTACGCGTAACAAATACGAAAGTGAAGTTAAACACACACTAAACATCATAATTCACACTGAATATAAGTAGGGAAAAATGTCAGATTTATCATTAATACTAACAGCGGTAGGCTCCATATTTTTATTGCTTTTTTTAGTAATGAAAGTACGACTACATGCTGTCGTCTCTTTGATCCTTGTTTCTATGATTGCAGGATTATTCTCAGGAATGAGCCCAGAAATAATTGCCGCTACAATTCAAAAAGGAATGGCCGGAACACTAGGCTTTGTAGCGGTGGTGGTCGCTTTAGGCGCCATGTTTGGCAAAGTAATGGAAGAAACCGGCGCGCTGGATCGCATTGCCCACACACTTTTACACCGTTTTGGAGAAAAAAACGCTAATTGGGCGCTTACCTTTACGGGCTTTATTTGTGCCCTCCCCCTCTTTTTTGATGTAGCCGTTGTACTTTTAATCGGTATTGTTTTTGCTGTGGTACGAAAAGGCGGTGGCAGCGTTGTTAAAATTGGTATTGGGCTACTTGCTGGGATAGCGTCTTGTCAGGCGTTTCTTATTCCTGCGCCAGGGCCGATTTTGGTTGCCTCTCAATTAGGCGCTGACTATGGTTATATGATTTTATTTGGCCTTATTGCTGCCATACCGGCAATGATTATAGGAGGTCCAATTTGGGGCTCTATTATTTCTAAATCTATACATGTAGAACTCCCACAGCACGAACAAATCGACGATAACCAAAGAGTTGGTAAAGGGACGCCTAGTTTTGGATTAGCATTAGGTTTAATTGCTCTGCCGTTAATTATGATTAGTTTAAATACTATTGGTAGCCGCTTTGTTGAAAAAGACTCTGATTTATATAATTGGTTAGCCTTTATAGGTCATCCATTTACAGCAATTTTAGTTGCTTGCCTAATGGCATTTTATTTGCTCGGCGCAAGGCGCGGTGTCCCTAATGCTAGAATCATGGAAATTTGTGGTAGTGCGTTACAACCTGCAGGAATTATTATTCTTGTCACTGGTGCCGGTGGGGTATTTAAACAAGTATTAGTTGATTCAGGAGTAGGTACTGCACTAGGTAATTACTTAGCTGGCTCAGGATTACCGATTGTAATACTCGCTTTTGTATTATCAGCCGCTGTGCGGGTTATTCAAGGCTCTGCGACTGTAGCTATGCTTACAGCGTGTGGCTTAATTATTCCAATGCTTCAGCCTTTGGGCCTTGATGGAGCGCAGCTTGCCGCTGTCACTATCGCTATTGGTGGGGGCTCTATTGTGCTCTCCCATGTAAACGACTCAGGATTTTGGTTAGCGAGTCGCTATCTCGGTTTGAGCGAAATGCAAACTCTTAAAACATGGACAGTAATGGAAACCATTATTGGTACTGTTGGCGCACTTGTCGCTATGATTATTTCTCTGTTTTTGTAAAATTACAGTATGTAGAGTTATCATCACACATATAAAAATTACCTGAGCCTTTTGTTATTTAGGCTCAGGTAATTAGGCACAGGTAATTAGGCTCATATAATTAGAGTATTTAAACACTTTCACCTAGATGAACTATATAACCAGTATCAATTACTTGCTTATAATTAATGCTAGTATCTAAATCGGAATCAATCCGGCTCAACAACTCTCTTCCCGCAACATTACCTATCTGATAACGAGGGGTGATCACACTTGCTAATTGAGGCACCATTGCCTGGCCAATATCATGGCCATGAAAACCCACAACCCCCATTTGGCTAGGCACTAAAATGTTGTTTCGCTGGCATTCAAAAATAGCCCCAATCGCTAAATCATCATTAGTACAAAACAAACAGTCAGTATTTGGGTAGTCAGTACGCGCTTTTTGTAAAAGTTCAGCGCCTAAACTATAAGATGAAGCTTGATCAGTCATCACACTTTTAGGCGTAAAGCCTTTAGCTAACATAGCATCTGAATAACCTTGAAATTTTAGGCGTGTTCGTACATCGAGCCTTGCACCTATATAAACAATATTGCGATAGTCTTTATTTAAAAGTGCCGTCGTCATATCAAAAGCGGCTTTAACGTTATCAAAACCAATCGCTTGCTGCATAGGAGAGTGATGAGTATCCATTATTTCAATCACAGGTACGCCTGACGTTTCAATCATTTTTAGCGTTCTGTCTGTGTGTGTGGTTTCTGATAAAATTAAACCATCAACGTGATACGACAATAGATACTCAACCCGTTTTTCTTCAATTTCAGGGTTGTAACCATAATGGGCTAACATTGTTTGATATCCTGCAGGCCCTGTTACGTCTTCAATACCTTTTATAACTTGAGCAAATACGTGGTTCGTTAACGATGGGACTAGTACACCAATAGAGTAGCTTTTAGCATTAGAGAGTAAATCAGGGGCTTTATTTGCAATGTAACCTAGCGTATCAATAGCTGCACTAATTTTAGTGCGAGTAGACTCTGATACTTTTTCGGGATTACGTAAATAACGACTCACCGTCATTTTGGTTACACCAACCGCATCGGCAATATCTTGAAGAGAAGAACGCTTGTTTTTTTTCATCACACACAATTAAATAAAATGTTACTTGTAACATACCAACTATTGTGAAAAATCACTACTTTTAGCCATTTTTATTTAGGTTATCGCTAAGCGATTACCCAAGAGATTTAAATAATCTAGACCTATTTTACTGTATTTGTACCAATAACATAAACAGAGGCTCAGATACTCCGAGCCTCATCGTAATTGAAAACTTATAGCAATCTCAACAATTGCGAACCAGGTAGGCCGCTTTGTGGTAATAACGCGGGGGTAACTGCAAATGCTTCTGGGATTTTACTTTTGATTTCATCCATCTTTTTACGGTTATTTTGTTTATCATAAACATAATATTTAAGGATATTTCCGTATACATCGTCTTTTGCATCAACCTTCTCTAGGGTTTTTAACGCTTTATCGTAATCATCAAGGTAAATGTATGCCAGTGCTAAGTTATCAGCAGAGCCAACATGTAGCTTCCCTTCAAGCTGTTTTGATAAATCTTCAAGCTCTGCAACAGCAAGCTCATAACGCCCTAGCTGTATATACGCGGTTGCTAGTGAATTTTTTAAAAAGTAAGGCGGGTTACTACCAGGCTCATACCATTTTTCGTAAGCACTCAGTATATCTTCATATTGCTCAAGTTTAGAGTAAACGTGATCTAGCAGCCTAAAGCTTTGTAGTTTAATTTCAGCTTCTTCAAAACCAGCAAGTTTATCTCTATTTAAGTGCCATTGTTGTATGCCTTGCGCAGCTTGGTTTAACAGTTCAGGGGTATCACTTTTTGCCCCAGCAGCACTTTTTAGAAGCTGTGCAAGTTGTTGTTTATATTCTTCACTTTTAACAGGAGCCTGAGACGTATTATTACTTGGCTGCTTGTTATCTGAACTACCATCTACAATTTGCGCTGCAGCTAAAGCACTAAAAGACATTGCCGCCGCAACCATAACCAAATATTTACTTTTCATTGTTTTTTCCTTGTTTAACATTTTGATCCTCTGAATATTAAAACTCTTAGAATGAGCAATATTCAAAAGTGGGGGGGTAAAAAAGTTAGGCGAGCTTTTAGCACTTTGCTCTTGTAGCAATAAACTGGCTAAATCCAATTGGTATTTACCTTTTAGCTTTTGCATACACAACTCATCACAGCTAAGTTCGAGTTGCTCTTTTGCTAAACCAGTTAACTTTAAGCAAATAGGATTCCACCAAAAAACGCTTTCTATAAAACAAATAAGCCACGTCCAATAAATATCACCTTGTTGTAAATGAGTTACCTCGTGTTGAATGACTGAATCTAATTCTTCACGATTTACCATCGTCGACTCTAGCCAAATAACAGGCTTTATTAACCCGGTAGCAAAAGCAGGCTCTGTATGGGTTGTTAGTCTAATTGGATACTGATTGTTAATGTGTTTAAGTTCAGGACTTGGCTTTGAGTTAATGTATAAGTTTTTTATAAGCTTTACATAAAGGCTCATGCGTAATGAAAACAATCCAAAACCAGCTAAAACTAAAACCATAAAAACATTACTAAGTGATGGCAATAAGTCCCATATACTCATATCGCTTTGTAATTCGTCCTTAGTTGCTACTTGTTCAGCATTTGGTATTAATGCTTTAACATTGGGAATCAATTGCGCCACGTTGAATGTGTAACGATTTGCCCCTTCAAATAAGGATAACTGGGAAAAATATTGCCAAGGGACAAACCAACATGCCAAGGCAATCATTAAAATGTAAAAGTTTAATCGTGCTGGGGCATTTTTTAGCCCTTTTACTGTAAGCAAAATACATAAGCTAATAAGTGTGCAAGTTAGTAAATAATCCGTCATTACCCTCTCCTTTAATCTAACTTTTTATTTTTTAAAAGCGTTTGTAAATATTCTATATCTTCATCATTTAGCTTTTCTTCTTTGATAAAGTGGGCAATTAAACTACGAGAATTACCTTTAAAAAATCGTTGCATAAAACTAGGCATAGCTTGCTCCGATAATGTGTCTTGAGTAACGATTGTTCTAAAAATAATAGCTCGTCCTTCATGTCCACAACGCTCAATCGCTCCTTTGTGTTCTAACCTATCTACAATAGTTTTAACTGTTGTATAGGCTACTTTTTTATCTTTTTGCTTATCAGCTAAAAGCACCTTATGTAGTTGACTCGCGGTACAGGGTTCTTCCTGCCAGAGCAGCTGCATAATATCCATTTCAAAATCACTAAGTTTCATTGTCGCTCCTATTACTACACTTGTAGTGGTACTGTTACAAATGTAGTAGTAAGTAATCTTAGTGTCAATACAAAATTGACATGTGAATAAAAAACAAGCGGTAAAAATATAAAAGCCTTAGGAAGGTTTTATAAAAAAGGTAGATAAAATAAAGAGGTATACTTATTAATAGATTTTAGAAAAACATAAAAAACGATAGTTTATTTTCAACTAACGCTTTTTATGCTTTAAAGTTTTTTATGAAAGGTAGTGAGGTAACTATGCTTTATCGAGCGCTTGGCTTACATCAGCAATTATGTCTGCAATGTTCTCAATACCAACCGATAAACGAATTAAATCGCGACTTACAGCCGCATTAGCAAGCTCTTCATCATTTAATTGGCGGTGTGTAGTTGACGCAGGATGGCACGCAAGCGACTTGGCATCGCCAATATTAACTAAGCGTAAAATCATGTTTAGCGCATCAATAAAACGAGTACCCGCTTCTAGGCCACCAGCAATACCAAAGCTTAAAATACCCGATGATTTACCACTGGTAATTTTTTGGCTCATTTCGTTATACGGGCTTGATTTAAGCCCTGCGTAATTAACCCAAAGCACTTTTGGATGATTTTCTAAATACTCAGCTAGCTGCTGTGCATTCTCGCAGTGGCGATCCATTCTTAAACCTAAGGTTTCAAGGCCGATTAAAATGTCAGATGCGTTTTTAGGCGCAAGCGCTGCGCCAGTATTTCTAAGTGGCACTACTCTACAACGTCCAATAAATGCAGCTTCAGCAAAGGCTTCGGTATACACCACGTTGTGATACGACGGATCGGGCTCGTTCATCATTGCAAAGCGCGTGGCATTCGCTTTCCAATCAAATTTACCTGAGTCGACAATCATGCCGCCAATAGCAGTACCGTGCCCATTTATATACTTTGTAAGTGAGTGAACCACTATATCGGCGCCCAGCTCAAATGGGCGGCATAAATACGGCGTAGCCACGGTATTATCAACAATAAGCGGCACACCTTTGCTGTGTGCAATACGTGCTAAACGTTCAATATCAACAATATTACCTGCCGGATTACCAATAGATTCACAAAAAACAGCGCGAGTGTTGTCGTCAATTGCATTCTCGAAAGCGGTAAAGTCATCGGCTTTAATCATGCGTGCTTCAATACCTTGCCTAGGTAGTGTATGAGCAAATAAGTTATACGTGCCACCATATACTTGGCTGGTGCTTACAATATTAGTACCGACTTCACACAAACATTGAATAGCATACGTAATAGCAGCCATCCCAGAGGCAACAGCCAGCCCACCAATGCCCCCTTCCATCGCGGCAATACGTTGTTCAAGTACGGCATTGGTTGGGTTCATTATGCGGGTGTAAATATTTCCAGGTACTTTTAAATCGAATAAATCAGCACCATGCTGCGTGTTATCAAATGTATAAGAAGAAGTGTGATAAATAGGCACGGCTGCCGATTTGGTCGTAGGCTCAGATTCGTAACCGTGGTGCAGTGCTAATGACTCTAATTTCATAATTATTTCCTTCAATTAATTTACCACTAAGCTAGCACTTCTTGGTTATAAAATGCACATGAAATATATTAAAGGCTGTTAGGTGATTTGATTTAAGTTAAGGCGGTTAATAGCTATGAGTTCAAGGATTATGTTCTTTTGAACTTTTTAGAAAAACCATATAAAAAAACTTTATATGGCTGTGTTCTTCCATTAGGTAGTAAGTTATTTTAAGGTTATATTTAATGAATTAGTATTAAGCACTAAATAAAACAAGCTTAATCGAAATATGTATTAGAAACTTTAGAGGACAACATAAATTACTAATATTATTTGTATTGTATGGCTCGAATATATTCAATAAGTTGGTCAACAGGAAGCGGCTTTGAGAAAAAGTATCCTTGAATCCTAATACCTTTATATCTAGATAAGTGTGTAATTAGCTTTTCATCTTCTACCCCCTCTACTACCACTTTTTTGCCTAAGTCATAACAAACTTTGATAATGGTATCTAAAAGCTTTCGTTCTTTCGTATCTTTATCCGCTCCAAGAGTAAACTCTCGATCAATTTTAATAATGTTCGCGGGCTGATTAGCAAGATATGACAAACTTGAAAAACCAGTCCCAAAATCGTCTATAGCAACATTCAAACCTGAATTAATTAATTCAAGTAATGTTTTCTCTATAGATGTCTTTTCTTGAAAGGAGGACTCAGTGACTTCAACAGTGAAATTTTTATATGTGATGTTATTTTGAGTAAGTAAATGGAGTAAGTCGATAGAAAAATTGTCTTTAATAATCTGCTTGGTTGAAAAATTAACTGCTACGGTTATATTTTGCAGTTGCGAATGTTTTTTTATATCGTGGAGGACTTGATTTAAAACTTGTTTACCTACTTGAACTATTTGACCCGTAGTTTCTGCTACAGGGATAAATTTTGCCGGAGAGATCCATTCACCGTTACAACACCACCTAACTAGCGCTTCAACACCTACAATTTGGTTCCCATTCAAGTTATGTATAGGTTGGTAGAACACTTCTAATTCGTTGTTTTTTAGAGCCGTGTGTAAATTATTTCGGATAATAATTTTTTCGCTGTGTTTATCATCCATTATTTGTTGATAAAAGTGTATTTGATTCCCTCCAAGCTCTGTAGATTTTTCAAGGGCTATATTTGCTTGCTGAAGGTTAAGCTTAAAATTAAATAATTCGGGGGTTTGATAAAATACCACTCCAGCACTTGCAGTAAGATTGAAGTCAAATGTGTCTATACAGTACGCTTTAGATAAATCGAGTATTAGAGCCTCAATTTTTTGCTCAAGGATAGCTGGTGTAGTATCTGTAAAATATAAAACAAAGCTATCGTTAATTCCCTTAGAAATTAATACTCGGTTGTCAACATTTATACTTATTCTTTCAGAAGCTTTTTTCAGAATTTTATCACTGATTTCATAACCTAAAGAGTTATGTATCTCTTCATAAAAATCTAGTTTAACTATTACAGTTGCAAAATTACTATATCCTCTAACCGAGCTAAGCTGCAGAAACTCTTCTTCCAAAGCTTTCAATCTCAGTAAACCAGTTAATTCATCATGCTTTGTACTAAACTCTAAGGCTCTTGATGAATCAGCTACCAGTACAAAAATAAATATAAATAGAAACGTAAACCATAATATTAATTGATCAATTATGGTATCAATGTGTATTGCTTCATAGTCATTGATAAAGGTATAGACATTATGTTCAACTAAACCCATCACATTTATTTTTTCAGTGATAAAATGGTTATAACGGCTAGTTAGCTTGTTTAAATCAGACTGAGTTTTATTTTTATAGTCTACTGAAAAGTATACATTTGGAGTTAATTCTAAATATGTATCATACCGACTAAGATATTTTAAATAACTTTTCTCTAATAATAAGTTCATATCTAGTAAATTTAATATATAAAAACGACTTTGATTCGCAAGTTTAACAGGGGCTAAAAACATTAAAATTGGTATATCGGAGTCTAGAGTTAATGAGTTAGCTGCAAATTGAACTTCCTCTTTATCTCTTTTAAGCCATGATTTTATTGTAGGTTTTTCTAGCATTCCATTTAAGTAAAAACTGCTAGAAAAATTATCGCCTGAAATATAATTTAATTCATTATCAAGAACTAAAACACCTTTGATTATATTATAATCACTAATGTAATTTTTTGAGTCTATATTAATTAGACGCATAAAATCTTCAAAACTAACTTTTTCTACTCTAGTCTTTATTCTAGCTAGAGCTTTTTTCTGTGAAGCCAAAGAGCGGTTTATCATTGTTTCTAATAAGTGTATTTTTTCTCTTGCATTAGCATCTTGGGTTCTGACTAGATTCAAAGATGACTGATGCCACACAGTTGAACCGATTAATACAACTATAAATACGACTAATTTTATTTTTTTCATTTCATTTATTTTTATATTTTTATGAAAAGCTTTGATAGTAATTGCTGAAAAACAAGTAAACATAAAAATGGCGTACAATGATAAAGTAAATGGGTTGTTATCAAGGCTTCCCTGATCGAAATTAACCTGCATATGAAATAAAAAAGAAAACTGAATAAATAGAAAACACAATGCAGCAACTGTAGCTATTGCGATGCAATACTTCTTTGTATATAGACTTACTTTTTTTATGGTTGCTAAAACGCCTGCAATTAACAGTGAAATTATTGCCGTCGTGGGGCTTATCACCTTCATTAATTCATACCCAGAAAAAGTAGATTCAACCATTCCTAGTGCAAAAATAATACAGTGAAAATACAAAATAGCGCTATATAAAATACTAGTCGCACTTCTTGTCACATTCAATCTCATATCATAACCCATTAAATTTATCAGCTGCCCCAATGCAGTTTAAAAGGATTACTTATATAATTCAATGCAAACATAAAGCATTGCTTATTAATCATTTTTCTTGTGAAGTGGCCGAGAAATACACTTTTGATTGTAAGACCTCCAAGTTGACATCCATGTTTTCATTATATATGATACATGCATGAATCATATACGGTATATATAATGGGAATAGTGAAAATATCAGATGGGCTGCATGAAGAAATTAGAAAATCGAGTAATATCATGTCCAGATCTATCAATTCACAAGCAGAGTTTTGGATTAAAATAGGCATGCTTGCTGAGTTAAATCCGACACTTACCTACCATGAAATAATTAAAAAACAACTCATAAAAGAAAAGCTTACTATTCAGGATCTTTTGCATGAGTAAAGCAACAATAAAGACTGATGCAGAAATTGGGCTCATGAGAGAATCAGGAAAGCTTTTAGCTCAGGTATTTAAAATGCTTGATGATTTTATTTGCGAGGGCATAACTACGTTAGATATAGACACTAAAGTAGAAAGCTATATTACCAATGTGTTACATGCTCGTCCTGCCAGTAAAGGCCAATATGGCTATCGGTATTCATTGAACTCATCTGTTAATGACGTAGTGTGCCATGGTGTACCCAATAATATTTATAAATTAAAAAACAAAGATATTTTAAATATTGATATTACCTTAGAGAAAAATGGTTATATCAGTGATTCAAGTAAAATGTATACTTTTGCAGCGACAAGCTCAGAAGCCAAACGATTGGTTAAAACGACTTATGATGCTATGTGGGAAGGTATTAAGGTGGTAAAGCCAAAAGCAACGCTTGGTGATATTGGCTATGCTATTCAAAAGCACGCTGAATCTTCTGGTTATAGTGTAGTACGTGAATATTGCGGTCATGGTATTGGTAAAGAAATGCATGAAGAGCCGCAAGTTTTGCATTATGGTAAACCTCATACAGGGTTAGTGCTTGAAGCAGGTATGACCTTTACTATAGAGCCTATGATCAACCAAGGTTCCAAGAAGGTAAAAACTAAAAAAGATGGATGGACAGTCGTAACAAAAGACAAGAAACTTTCTGCTCAGTGGGAACATACCGTTCTAGTAACAGAAACGGGCTTCGAAGTTTTAACACTTCGCGATGAAGAGAAGCGTGCTTAGCAAAACTAAGTTATGCTACTGACGTATACAAACCGTAACCCATTATGATTAATAAAAAAGGCGCTTCCTTTACGGTAAGCGCCCTTCTGTTATCTCACTAATTACTTATTTTACGATTGTCATTTCGTCTAACAAGTTTTGTGCATTATCTACTTTATCCATTACCCAAAGCATGTAGCGTGAATCAACGTGGATTGAGCGATTAAGCTCAGGGTTGTAATCCCAATCACCAATAATACTTTCGTAAACACCGTCAAACAGTAAACCAACAAGCTCTGCTTTACCGTTAAGTGTTGGCGAACCTGAGTTACCACCTGTAGTGTCTACATTTGATAAGAAGTTAACGGGTACTGTATTCATGCCACCCGTGTAATCACCATAAAGCTTGGCTTTAATTTGCTCTTGTAACTTTTTAGGTGCATTAAATGGGTCAACATCGGTGTTTTTAGCTAGTAACCCTTCAAGCGAGGTAAAAGGTGTTGCTACCAAGCCATCTTGAGGTGAGTAGCCGCCTACGGTGCCATAGGTTACTCGTAATGTGCTGTTGGCATCGGCGTATACAGGCTTGTTTTTAGCTTTGTTAAACGCAATGATTGCGCTCATTAACTCTGGGCGAGCTGCTTGTAATTTACCTGCAAGTGCTTTTGATTTATCTTCCTCTACTTTCATTACTTTAAAGATTGCTTTAGCGTACTGCACAAATGGGTCTTGGCTTTGATTTAGCTGGCTAAACGATTGTTCAAATAATGAATTGCGAACAGTGGCATTATCAAGTCTTGACTGTTCATACATGCTATCAAGTAACGCGCTTTGGGTTGCTTTATCAAACCCATTTTGTACTTTAAATACGTTATCAACCTCGCTAAAACGCTCTTCTTTTGGAAGTGCTGCATACAGCTCTAAAAAGTGCAGTAAAATAGCTTTGTCTACTTTGCTATCATAACGGCGCGTCATGCGCTCAAGCCCTGCTTTAATGCGAGGTAAGTCACGTTCTTGATAACCAGATTCACGTTCGCTATTTGGCTTTTGTTTTTCGTAAGCTAGGCGGTATAAACGTCGTGCTGTGCTGATCATTTGTGAGCGATGTACATAACCTAACATACGGTCGCGTTCACTGTGCTCTTGTGATTGTGCAATTAGCTCAGATAGCTCACCTAATACGCTTCCGTATTGCTCTTTACGCTCACTATCGCTATTGATCCATTGTGTTAACTCTTTCTCAAACTGTTTTTTGCGCTCAAGCATAGTGCCTTTTTTGAAGCTTTCGATCATCGAACCATAGTTTTTAATATAGTTGTTATAACCTGCAATGGTGCTTTCGTAAGCAATACGCGCTTTACTGCCGTCTTCTGAGTTTTCTTCAATAAGCGACACGTATTTTGAGTTATGAACGCGTGCTTTAGGGTAGCTGTCGTTAAATACGTTATCTACCTCTGTTGCTATACGGTAGCGGTTAGTACGCCCTGGGTAGCCTGAAACCATTACAAAGTCGCCTTCTTGCACGCCTTTGGCACTTACTTTTAGGTAAGAGTCTGGTACGTAAGGTACGTTGTCTTCACTGTACTCAGCTGGTTTTCCATCTTTGCCTACATAAGCGCGGTAAAAACCAAAGTCGCCTGTGTGGCGCGGCCACATCCAGTTATCTATATCGCCACCGTATTTACCTACGCCCATAGCTGGTGCGTAAGATAAACGTACGTCTTTAATTTCAAGTGACTTAATTAGGTAAAACTCTAAACCACCATGAAACGAATACACATTACAACGGTAGCTTTCGTCGGCTTCACACTGGGCTACTAGCGCTTTTTCATTTTTTACTATTGCGTCGTAGCGTGCTTTACCGCTTAGTTCTTCAATACCTTTACTAACTTTGTCAGTCACATTAGTAACTGTTTCTGTGACGTATACGCGTGAACCCGGCGCTGCTGGTAAGTCCTCAGCAGGGCTTTTAGCTAAAAAGCCATTTTCTAATATGTTGTTTTCAGGTGTTGAATTGTATTGCACCGAGCCATAAACACAGTGATGGTTTGACACAACTAAACCCTTAGGCGATACAAACGATGCTGTACAGCCACCTAGGCTAATTACCGCATTCATTGGGAATTCGGTTAATTTAGAAATAGATTCAACATCAATTTCAAGCCCTTTGGCTTTTAAAATTGATTCTAACTCTGGAAGTTGGTGTGGTTGCCACATGCCTTCGTCGGCTATGGCACTACTTGAAAGTGATAAAGAAAATGTGGCTGCTAATGTAGCTACAAGAGGTTTTAAACGCATTATAGAATCCTTTTTATTTGTTTCTATAACAGGTTACTCGTCAGTAGCTAATGAGGTCAATAGCCGTGCAATGAATTGTTACAATCGAGTATTTGATCTTACTTTTTATCAAAATTCATCGAAAAATCAAGAAACTGTTTTGCTGGTATGGGTCTACTAAAATAGAAGCCTTGCATAAAATCACAGTCTAATTTGTTCAACAAAGTATGCTGCTCTTTTGTTTCTACGCCTTCGGCTACCACTGTCAGCCCTAAACTGTGCGACATGGCAATAATTGCCTTTACGAGATTACAATCTTCATTGTTTAGTACAATACCGTCAATAAAACTTCTATCTATTTTAAGTGCATTAAACGGATACTCCCTCAAATAACTTAATGATGAATAACCTGTACCAAAGTCATCCATTGATAAGTTAATGCCTAATGCTGTTATTTCAGTCAATATATCAACAACATTAGTGTGGCAACTCATCAATACTCCCTCAGTTATTTCAAGCTCTAAACTTTCAGGATTTACGTTTGCTTCACTCAATGAGTTTTGAATAAAACTGAGCAGCCCTACGTCTCTAAATTGGCGAGGCGATAAGTTAACAGCCATTGTATATTTTTGTTCGCATTCACAGGTGCTTTGCCACTCATTTAAAAAATCTAATGCTTGGCTAATTACAAATTTACCAATAGATACAATTAATCCTGTATTTTCCGCAATCGGAATAAATTCATCGGGTGTTACATTCCCTAACTCAGGGTTATGCCAGCGTAATAACGCTTCTGCGCCAATTATGTGTTTATTTTTGGCGTCAAATTGGGGCTGGTAGAATAACTCAAATTCATTACGTTCAAGGGCGCCACGCATCTGCTCTTCTATTACTAGTCGGCGCTGAATAATTACATTCATCTTTTTAGTAAAAAATGAATAAGTATTACGACCATATGATTTTGCTTGATACATTGCAGTGTCAGCATTTCGTAATAAATCAGCAACAGTTGTACCATTTTCTGGGTATATGGCTACACCAATACTCGCTGTTAGTATATGTTCCCGGCCCTCAATTTTAAAAGGGGCTCTAAAGTTATTGACCAGTTTTTCAGTAATTTTTAGCGCTGCATGGTGATCAGTTATACCGCGTAACAATACGATAAACTCATCTCCACCTAGGCGCCCTACCGTGTCGTCTTTTCGCAGTGCCTCTTGCAGCCTTTGCGCTGATTCAATTAAAAGTTTGTCTCCTGTTTCATGGCCTAACGAATCATTTATTTTTTTAAAATCATCTAAGTCCAAAAACAGTACCGCAGCTTTTTCGTTATTTCTTTGTGCTTCAATAAGTAATTGCGACAAACGATCAAGTGCTAAAAAACGATTTGGGAGTAAAGTTAGACTATCGTAATACGCTTGATGTCTAATTAGTTCATCTGATTTATGCTGTTCTGTAATATCTCGAATAATAACCATTAACTGGTTATGTTCTGTTATTTTATTTATTCTTGCTTCAAAAAAAACGAGCCCATGGGGCAAAGCTAGCTCGTATTTAAAGCTCATCATCTGCTCTTTTTCTAATACAAGGCTGATATAGGTTTCAAATTTTTTGGCTACAGCGCGCGGGAGTACATCTCCCATTTTTTTACCAATAAATTGCTTGGGCTTGGTGTAGAGATCTGTTTCATTACTGGCATGATACTCAATAATAGTTCCATCATTTTCCATCAAGACAAATAAGTCAGGAATTGCCTCAAAAATAGTTTTTAGCATATCCTCATTAAATGATGCATCTGCTTGTGCCTTTTTAACCTCAGATAAGTCAATATCAATGCAATACATTTGTTTTGTATTATATTGATTTGTAAGCATAACATGGCTAGAAAAAACAGATACACTTTCGCCATCTTTACCTTTTAGGGTAATTTCGGATGCTGGAATTTCTATGTCTTTTTCTACCCAATCACTGTGTGCGTCAATTACAAATTCACACATTGATTCTGGAATTATAAGGTCTTCTATTTTTTGCCCTATGGCCTCTTCTTTGGTGTATCCGTAAAGTCGCACACTGCCTTCATTCCAATAAATAACACGACGCTCATTGTCATAACCTTGAACAGAAATTACATTTACCGCATCAAATAACTGGTGCAAATAGTCGTTAATTACAAATTAGTTGGTTAAGTCTGAAGCAACGTCGTCTAATTTCATTTTGAGGCTATATCCATAAGTAATTTTATTTAGTAATAAAAATACCAAATAATAATTAAATTTAATTTTAATATTAAATTTCCATGTACATTATATACGCCATTATACAAAACAAAAAAAGAGCCGAAGCTCTTTTTTAATAATTGTTAACTGTATTTAAACTCTATAAAAACTGAATTTATTTTTTT
>NZ_JACJDN010000700.1:0-1955 GCF_014163565.1 Pseudoalteromonas sp. SR45-5
TGAGCAACTATTAAAAGAGCAGCAAAATTACCAACTGCTGTCGTCAATGCTGCAACTAAGACGCTCAGAAAAAGATTTCATGCTGAGATTTGATATTAAGTACCTAAGGCGTTTTAATGAGGGAATTAATACATTTAAGCAGCAGGTAGCTGCAGCACAGCTGCCAAGCGACTATAAAGCACAAATTAATCCTTTGATTGATATATACCAAAGCGAATTTCAAACACTTGTGCAGGCGCAAACTAAGCTAGGGCTAGATCTTGAGTCAGGCGCACTTGGAGTAATGCGTGACAGTGTAGATAAAAGCGACGCCATTGTTTCTAAAATCGTTAAAGACACTAAGTTACAAGTAGAGCAAAGTGTAGAGCAGGCTCAATTTTTAGCTATTTTGGTATTTGTGATTGCAGGTGTGATTGTATTAGCACTCGTTTATTTTACAAGCCACTCCATTATTGTACCTATTGAGCGGGTTTATCACACCATTAACGATATTCGTCGTAATAATGATTTGAGCGTGATGATAGAGCAAACTGGTAAAGACGAAATTACCACCATGACGGTCGACTTTAATAGCTTAATAGGCGATTTTAAGAACTTAATTAACGAAGTTAATGGTGCTTTAAACACGCTTAATGTAGCAACAGAGCATTTATCACAAAGTACCGCAGCAACAAGCTCTGGTATGCAAGAGCAACTACATGAAGCCGATATGGTTGCAACGGCAGCCACCGAAATGCAGGCGACGATTCAGGATATTTCACATAATACTGAGGCGGCTGCGAAAAAAGCAGAGTCAACAAATTTAAGTGCACAACAAGGGCGTAGTGAAGTAGATTCTACCGTTAAGCACATTAGGGCCCTATCTGATTCGCTGGGGAATGCATCAAATGTAGTGTCGCAACTTGAAAAAGATGGTGAAACAATTGGTTCAGTGCTTGATGTAATTCGAGGGATTGCAGATCAAACAAATTTACTTGCACTTAATGCGGCAATAGAAGCGGCCCGTGCTGGTGAGTATGGTCGTGGTTTTGCTGTTGTTGCAGATGAGGTTCGTTCATTAGCAAAGCGTACTCAAGAGTCTACAAGTGAGATTGAAGGTATTATAAGTACCTTACAGCAGCGTACTCAAGAAGTGGTGAGTATTATGCACAAATGTCGCTCTCAAGGTGATGAAAGTGCCTCGCAAGCAATTAAAGCAGGTGAGCTATTAGGCGCAATTACTGAAAATGTACAAACAATAATGGAAATGAGCTCTCAAATAGCGGTTGCTATTGATGAGCAAAGCCAAGTGGCATCAGAGGTTAATAAAAATGTAGTAAGAATTCGCGATATTGCACAAGACGCAACTGAACATGCTGCTAACAATGCGCAAACAAGTGAAGAGGTCTCTGAGCAGGCTCGCGTTCTGTTCACTGCAATTGATAAATTTAAGGTTTAATAACGCTTAATAGAACGGGCCTATAAAGTTTAAGGAACAAATTTTATAGGCACGCTATCTTTACTTTTTTCGTGTTCAGTTACCCGCGCTAAATATTCACTCCACAATGTATCTTGTTGCTGTTGTAGTTTTTCAAAGTAGCGCCAGCTAAATAGTCCGCTGTTATGGCCATCGTCAAAATCTAAACGAAGTGCGTAATGCCCAACAGGTACAATACTTTTTATTCCTACAGCTTGCTTATTAAGTACTAGCTTCATTGGGCCAGAGCCATGGCCCTGCACTTCAGCTGAAGGGGAGTGTACACGTAAAAACTCACAGCCAAATACAGCTTTACTATCATCATCAAAGTAAACATCTAGATTTTTACTTACACTGTGGTAATGCACTTTTGTTACGTGTTTCATTTAATATATCCCATTAAAAAGCCCCCAATCTGGAGGCTTTTAGTATAACGTTTATATTCGTTTTATAGAATAAAGCGGCTTAAGTCTTCATCTTCAACAAGTGCACCTAAGTG
>NZ_JACJDN010000701.1:0-1943 GCF_014163565.1 Pseudoalteromonas sp. SR45-5
TAAAGAAGATAAAGGTTCTGTATTTACTTACCAACAAAGCTTTGAAACATCAGAACTCGATGAATTATTAAAACCAAATAAAGAAATAACCGATTTACAAGGGTGCACTATTTTGGTTGCCGAAGACAATAAAGTAAATCAAGTTGTCGTAAGTAAAATGCTACAAGCTCATAATGCAAAAGTAATATTTACCGAAAATGGCAAAGAATGCGTTGATTACTTTTTTGCCAACCATGTTGATTTAATTTTTATGGACATTCAAATGCCAGTGATGGATGGAGTGCAAGCCACTAAGATAATTAGAGAGCAACAAACAGGTAAAACAACGCCAATTATTGCCATGACAGCCAACACCATGAAACCAGATATTGAACACTATTTAGACATTGGTATGGATGGCTATTTAACGAAGCCATTTAATAAAGATCATTTAAATAGCTTGCTCAATGTTTATAATCCAAAAAACTCAAATCTCAAAAATTTAGCAGTTAAAGTTAGTAACCCAAACATTACGAGTGAACGTAAGCTAAAACAGATATGCAATGAGCTAAAAAAGTTAATTTCAAATGCCGACAGAGTCAGTCTATGGTTGTTTAATCACGACTATACTGCCATTAATAGCTTAATTTGCCTTGATGAAAAAAATGAGATAGTAAGTAATGCAGTTTTAAAAGCTGAAGACTTTCCTGCATACTTTGACTATATTTTAGAGCATAAAGTATTAGACGCATCAGATGCGAGAAACCACGAAATCACTAAAAACTTAACCAAGGTTTATTTTGAACCATCAAACATTTACTCCTTGCTTGATTACATCTACTTTATTGATAACAAACCACTAGGTGTTATTTGTTGTGAAAGTGTTGGCTCAAAAATTTCATGGAGCCATGCAGATAAACTGTCACTTATTAAAGTAGCTGATGTAACAACCTTGTTTTTATCCAAACAGTTGAAATCATAGTAGCTACTTTGATTTATTAAGCATCGCTTTTAAATCGGCAAATGGAGAATGCGTTGCAGCCTCAACTTTTCGCTCTGTAGTCGACCCGCCATACATAATATGTTCGTGGTATTTATTGTGCTCATTGTCGTGGCAATAAATACACAATAACTCCCAGTTACTGCCATCCTCTGGATTATTACTGTGGTTATGATCTATATGATGCACCGTTAACTCACGTAAATTAGAGTACTCAAACTCACGGGCACAACGCCCACATACCCAAGGGTACAATCTTAAGGCTTTAATTCGGTAACCTTCCTCTTGCTTCACATAAGCCTGAGGTACTGCGTTATTCTTACTCATAGTATTCCTGGTAAATTTACTATTTCGGTGATCAATACTAAAAAACTTAATTACTGACAAATCACCCAAAGAAGTATCTATATGCCGGCCTGTTTGCTCCCACGCACGTAGTACGACCATAAGTTTTTTATTGTCGGAAGTCCAAGAAATTCCACCACCGAATGCCTCGACTTTTTCGGCGCCCGAATCTTTTAACCCCAGCCCAGGGTTTGTGTTTTGAATATGCCCTTTACCTACTTTGTATTCAGCAAATACGTGAACATTATGCGGTAACGAAAATGATAAAAGCGAGCCAATACTCGCCCCATACGAATTAGAAATTAACTTAGTGACCTGTGGCACAGGTGAATTTAAAAAATCAGCCTGAAACACAATATTATCTTTGTTCTCAAGAGATACATGCTTGAAAGACCACGCGCCAACAACACTTAACGACAAATCAAATTTGCTGCTTAGCTTTGGCCTATTAAGAAAAAAATGCTCAAACAAAGACGCTTTATTATTGAAGGTATAAAAGTTGTGTTGGCCAGATAACTCAAACTTGGTTGAACGTGTATTTTGCGAGAAAATTTGATCCGTTTGATTGCCGCTTAAATTGCTAGCCGTGCTTTGCAGCCCTTCAAGCGTTTGATAGTTG
>NZ_JACJDN010000702.1:0-1940 GCF_014163565.1 Pseudoalteromonas sp. SR45-5
TGCTACGTTATCGCCTATTTATGGGGAATAACCACACTACATAGGCGCTGCCTTGCCTAAATACCAAACAGGCTGCTGAAAATTTAACCTTGAAAGATAAATAGACCCTAAATTATCATTTTTTTGTCATCGCTTTGATTGCTTTTATAGGTTTAAACGAGACATTTTAGTTATATTGCAGTAAAGTTAGCGCAATTTTTAAAGAAACACGATTGCTCCAAATGTCCTAATAAGTAGGCGTTTTTGATCGGTAAGCGCGTGTTTTAGCTACACACACACTAGGTATTAAGATGGATCAAAAGCGTTGTGCCGTCGCCTCTAAAGAAAGCCTTAAGCGTATATTTACTGTACCTGAAGCGCCAGACTCAACTTTAAGCAAAATCGAGCTTGAAATTTCGAGTAATTTAGCAGGTTTTCTAAACGAAAATATAGCGGCAATTGAAAAACCATTACATGAAATAGAAAAAGATTTTCAATCGGCAGTGATCCCAGAAGATCCAACGTTTGTCTCTGCTTATGCCCAAGACATAATGGAGCAACTTGTTGCACATTCTGTGCATACAGCTGCGCCTAGTTTTATTGGTCACATGACCTCTGCCTTGCCGCACTTTTTATTACCGCTGTCAAAATTGATGGTAGGGCTAAATCAAAATCTAGTAAAAATAGAAACATCTAAAGCGTTTACGCCTCTTGAGCGTCAAGTGCTTGGGATGATGCATCATTTAGCTTATGGGCAAGAAGACTCATTTTATTCTAAATGGATGCACAGTGCTAAAACCTCATTAGGTGCATTTTGCTCTGGTGGTACGGTTGCTAATATTACTGCGCTTTGGATTGCGCGAAACCGCTTATTAAAACCTGATGGCGATTTTAGAGGTATAGGTGCACAAGGCTTAATTGCTGGTATGCTGCATTACGGTTATAAAGGTTTAGCGGTATTAATATCAGAACGCGGGCATTACTCGTTAGGTAAATCGGTTGATTTACTCGGCATTGGTCGCGATAACTTAATTGGTATTAAAACCTGTGAAAATAATAAAGTCGATGTAACAGCTATGCGCGAAAAAGCACGTGAGCTTGAAGCGCAAGGTATTAAAGTAATGGCGATTATTGGGGTCGCGGGGACAACCGAAACCGGTAATATTGACCCACTTGATGAAATGGCCGACTTAGCACAAGACATTAACTGCCATTTTCATGTAGATGCAGCATGGGGGGGAGCGACCCTTTTATCGAGTACGCACCGTCCTTTACTAAAAGGGATTGAGCGAGCAGATTCAATTACCATCGATGCACATAAACAAATGTATGTACCAATGGGAGCGGGTTTGGTTTTATTTAAAGACCCCGCTGCAACTGATGCAATAGAGCATCACGCTGAGTATATATTACGTAAAGGTTCAAAAGACTTAGGTAGCCACACGCTTGAAGGCAGCCGACCTGGTATGGCAATGTTAGTACATGCTTGCTTACGTGTTATTGGTCGTAAAGGTTACGAAATGCTGATTGATCGAAGCATCAAAAAAGCACATTACTTTGCTGATTTAATTAAGGCTGATGAAGACTTTGAGCTTATTTCGGAGCCTGAGTTGTGCTTATTAACGTATCGTTATGTACCTAAGCAAATTAAACAAGCAATAGCCGATGCAGATGCTGCAACTCGGTTAGATATTTTTGCTTCACTGAACCGTTTTACTGCCAGTATGCAAAAGCGTCAACGCGAGTCTGGTCGCTCATTTGTATCACGTACACGCTTAACGCCTTCTAAATACGACAATCAACCAACGGTTGTATTTAGAGTGGTTCTTGCTAACCCGCTTACCTCAGGCGCTATTTTAAAAGAGATATTAGCTGAGCAAAAAGAGTTGGCTGCAACAGATCCGGTATTCAAAAAATACTTGAGAAAGTATATGTAATCTAAATACAAAAAAGGGTCCATA
>NZ_JACJDN010000703.1:0-1936 GCF_014163565.1 Pseudoalteromonas sp. SR45-5
GGATTGCCGTTTAAAGTAATAATCCCTTTAACTTCAGAGCACATGTGTACGTCATATTTTTTTATTAAACCAAACATAGTGGTTCTAGTCCCCACCTAAAAATACCTTAGAAATAAACTCTACCGAAATATACTAAAGTATTGGCTTTCGATTTTTAAGAATTGCTTGACTGACACCTTTTACTTCAAACTGTTTAAGTAACGCAGCTATGCCATATTGTTTTTCGGCATCTATTTCTTTTTGGTAAAGCGGAAATAATCTATAAATGTTAACAGGATTATTGTTATAGCTAATTTTATCTTCTAGTAATAAAGCAATGCCTTGATATGGCGTGCATTCAACTTCTCGGGTAATAATAATGACCCGTTGAGTTGGGTCTATTTCTACTTGGTTTATAACTTCTAACCAATCAAACAACCACGGGTATGACTGAGTAAGCACTTCTTCTGCCGTATCAAAACCTTGCTTTGTTACTTCAAACATTATTTCAGCATCTTTATTGATGTTTTCAGAAAAAACAGCAAACTTGCCCTTTGCTTGTTTTGAATACAAAATACATGGTGTCTCTTTACTTTGCACATCAATCAATGCGCCATAATGAGCACTTAACTATCTTTAAACGTTTCTGTTATTGCTGATACATAATTAAGTTCGTTTAAATCGTCTTCGATATTTTTATAACCAACGCCACGACCATAACGAATAAGCTCTTCTTTACTTTCGTTATTTGCGCCGTTTTCTATCAGTAGCTTTAATAGTTCTTTACTTTTGCTATATACGGCACATGATAAGGGAGAGCTTGTACTATTATGATTAACATTTGCTCCCAAGCCTACAAGCTTTTCTGTTGGAGTTAATTTACCGCTAATTAATGCAGAGCTTAGAGGTGTCCTCCCAAAGTCATCAACACATTCTTTATCAACTAAGCCAGCTAACATTGAAATTACATCTGGAGATTCAAATTTAGCTGCTTTATGTAGCCAGTTCCGATTCGATAAAAAACTATGGCTTATCAATTCAGGGTGCTTTTTTAAAAAAAATTGTAACGATTCAACATCGTTTTCAGCGATAAATTTAGAAGCTTCTCTAATTAATTCTTTGCTCATGTGTATACTTTTCCTCTTATATGTTGGGAAGCGAGCTCGCCCATTTCTTTAAGTGCTTCAATAACAGCTTCTGGAGTACCGTACTCATCCTCTGCTTCTTCTAAATGTTCATATACTAGCTTGGCCATTTCTTCGGTATGTAACCCTTCAATATTAGGTGCCCATACTAGATTTTCTTTACCTTTAAGCCAATCAATATTATGTTTCTCTAAAATAGCTTTACTCTTAAGCACCCACTCTTTTTGCTTCCCACTACCTTCTTTAAATACAATGTGGTGAGCATGAGCATTTTGATAAACCATATCAAAGTTACCCTTTGCCGATGTAGAACTATCGATGTAAAACTATCTAAGCTAGTTGGGTGAATACGAGCATAACCAGGGTATTGTATTTTAATCGCTGCATCTGCTGCCTTTTCACCAATTTGGGCTGACTCATTGTTAATCTTTGGTATTTGGTCGTTATAACGTTTTGCTTCTTCTGGTGAAACTTTTGCCTTGTGTTTATCTCGCTCATCCATTTCTGTATTACGAGTATCCACATGTTTGGAATCGACATAGTTTAGCAACCCTATGACATCTCAATATGAATACTTTTTAATTTTATCAATACGTTATTGACAAAAACCTTTAGTACAGACAATTTAGGATATTTGGCTAGCTTATTTGAAGCGAACAAGACGGGGCACTGTAATTTTAAGCGTACTTCTTTTTAGAAATATGATTTTTAAGCAAAATGTGTCAAGAGTAATTTAACACCTTATGTTTATAAAGATATCTAGATTGTTAAATTACTAGTACAGTAAATGATGCTCATAAATAGTGTGTTTT
>NZ_JACJDN010000704.1:0-1929 GCF_014163565.1 Pseudoalteromonas sp. SR45-5
TTAACACATAGAAATATTTCATTATTCAAATTATTTTAATTATTTGGGAATAAATGTTTTTTTGAATCGTCTTCTTTATAAAAGGGGTAAAAATCAATGAACGAAACATTAAAAACCTTATTGCCCATGCTTAGGCGTTTTGCCTATTCGCTAACGGGTAGTAAAGCAGATGCAGACGATGTAGTGCAAATAACAATTGAAAAACTATTAGTAAAAGGCATTCCGGATGACGTTGAGCCTGCTAAATGGGCGTTTAAAATTTGCCGTAATGTGTGGATAGACGAATACCGCTCACGCAAGGTAAGGCAAAATACGGCTCAGGCCGATGTTTTACCAGAGCCAATTACAAGTAATGAACACCAAACACTCGAAAACAAACAAATGCTTAAAAATGTAAATACAGCACTTGGGCAATTACCCGAAGAGCAGCGCGCCATAGTATCGCTGGTGGCCGTGCAGGGCATGGCCTATAAAGAAGTCGCACATACGCTAGATATACCTATAGGCAGTGTAATGAGT
This sequence comes from Pseudoalteromonas sp. SR45-5, assembly GCF_014163565.1. Lineage (NCBI taxonomy): Bacteria > Pseudomonadati > Pseudomonadota > Gammaproteobacteria > Alteromonadales > Pseudoalteromonadaceae > Pseudoalteromonas > Pseudoalteromonas sp. SR45-5. The sequence goes on from NZ_JACJDN010000704.1 coordinate 520, forward strand.
AAATTATCGCGCGCACGCAGTACACTTTATAACTTAATAAAACCCGACTTTAAAAAGGAGCAAGTATGAACATTAACGACGAAACACTTAGCGCCTTTTTAGACTCAGAGCTAAGCGAGCACGAAATGGAGCAAGTGCGCAAAGCCCTTGAAACCGATGATGAACTAGTAATGCGACTTGCAGAGCTAAGCGAAGTAGACATGCGAGTAAAAGAGCACGCAACAAGTATTGATGACGCCCCCCTTAGTGACTCATTAGCTAAAACGGTTGCAAAGCTTGATACAGCAACGACTAAAAACACGTTAAATAGCAATGTAGTGGCGTTAACGCCTTGGCAAAAGGCTAAGCAATCGGCTAATAAAAGTATAGCAATAGCAGCAAGCGTAGCTGTGGTATTTGGTATTGCAATGACGAGCTATTTACAACCCAGTGAGGCGCAAAACTTAGTAGCCAGCAATACAGCTTCAGCCCTTAATACGCAGCTAAGTAGTGGTGTGTTTGAGCAAAGTGATGGCTCAGTATTTAGCGCGCAGCTTAGTTTTAAAAATCAGCAAGGTGAGCTTTGTAGGCAGTATGCACTAAGTTCAAACAACACAACGCAAACAAGTATTGCATGTAAAACGCAAAGCGGTTGGCAAATTAAAGCGCAAACGGCCACGCAGCAAAGTAATAATGGCGCGCAATATCAAACGGCGTCTAATAACAGTGAGTTAGATGCTGTTATAGACAGCATGATCAGCGGCGCACCACTAGATAGAGCGCAAGAGCAGCAAGCAATTAGTGCAAAGTGGCAGTTAAATAAATAATAATGTGTATAAAACGAGGTGAATGATGAAAACATCTATTTTAATTATCAGTATTTTACTTATGGCGGGTTGCGCATCTAAACCTGATTACCGCGCCGTGAATAATGGCTCACAAGGTTACAGTGAGCAAAAAATTAGCGACGATCAATACCGAGTAGAGTTTAAAAGCGTATCAAATAATGTAGCCGATGCCGGTGACTATGCATTATTGCGCGCGGCTGAGCTTACACAAGCACAAGGCTACGATTGGTTTGTTGTAACCAACAAAGAAACCTTTGTTGAGTCTAAATCGCAAGCTCCCGCGTCATCTATTAGTGCATCACAAAGCCAGCAATATGAGCGAAGCTGTGGTTTATTAACCTGCGAAACTCGTGCACGCCCAACAAGCAGCGTAGGCGTACAGGTAAGTAACAATGATAAACGCAAAGAAGTGCACACCTTAATTGATATTAAAATGGGCAAAGGGATAAAGCCAAGCGACAACAGTTTTAGCGCCCAAGACTTAATTGAAAACTTAAGCAAAAAGGCGAAAAAGTAAGCTTTTTTGGTAAAAGCGCTTGATATAAGCACTTAGCTTGTTTTAGCTAAGTGCTTTTTTCGTGGT
>NZ_JACJDN010000705.1:0-1921 GCF_014163565.1 Pseudoalteromonas sp. SR45-5
GTGCAAGTTGCTTTAGCGCAAATATGGTATCGCGAAAACCAGCGGGTTCAGTAGTGAGCTCGTTTGAGGTGAGTTGCCAGGTACGATTTAACTCAGGTTCTTTAAATAACATGGTATTAAAAAAGTACATTAGGTGTGTTTCTTTATAGTTTTTGGCTGCGAGTATTTTTGTGTAACTAGGGCTATTTTTATCAAGCGTATTTAAGCAAACCTGCGCACTTTTAATAAAGTTTATTTGATATTTTAATTGCCCAGCAGCGCTGGCTGTTTTTCCTAATTGGTTATTGTGCTCACTTATAAGCACGTTAAGCTTACATTGGCTAATGCCTGCAAGCTCCACAATACTCAGTGTTAAGTCACTTTGTGCTATTGGGGGAGGCTGCAGTAAAGGGAGTTGCTTGAGCAGCTTAGGCTGTGTTGGGCTTGCATTAACTGTGCTACTTAAGCGTTCAATATAAGTAGCGTTTACAGTACTTTGTGGTTTGTTGCAGCCTGTAAGCATTAAAAAACACATTACCAGCAAAGCAGCTGGTAATGTTTTAAGGCTGAGTTTATTAGTTTTGATTGAGTGAATCACTGTTAACAAATTCATATTTTAGACGCTTTCTTACTGTTAGCATTAATAAAATAGCAGCGACACTAAGGCCTACTATTATTCCAACCCAAAAGCCATGCGGCCCCATAGCTGGCACAATTATGTCTGTTCTTGCCAATACGTAACCTAAACAAAAGCCGATTAACCAATACGATATAAACGTAATATACGATATAGGCGTGGTGTATTTTAACCCACGAAGCATGCCATTTGCAGCAACCTGTAATGCATCGGGTAACTGGTAGACACACGCTAGTATCATAATTGATGAAGCCAGAGCCATTACTGCGGGACTGTCGGTATAAAGTTGGCTAATTAAATCACGACCTGTAAAAGTCATAAGTGCCAAAAATAGTGCAATTACAATAGCTAATATGTAACTAGTCGATACGGCAACTTTTAACTGCTGTAAATTATTTTGACCATATAGATTACCAATACGAATACTTATAGCGATAGAGAGGCTCAGTGGCATCATAAACAGCAATGTAGTTACACTCGCTGCTATTTGGTGCCCCGATACAGCCACTGCTCCTAAATGCGCAATAAATAGCGGTATACACGCAAATAAAGTGACTTCAAAAAAGGTTGCAAGTGAAATTGGTATACCTAGCTTAGTAATAATACCAATGGTAGTGAAATTAGGTTTTTCGAATGATGAAAGCAGGCCTTTAGCATCTACCTTTTTACTCATTTGGCAGTAAGTAACTTGTGCTATTGCCATAACAGTTAAAACAATTGCTGTGGCAATGCCACAGCCTGCGCCGCCATAAGCAGGAAAACCAAATAAGCCATTTATGAAAATATAATTTACTGGAATATTAACGGCTAAACCTAATAGGCTTATATAAAAGGCGGGTTTGGTCATCCCCATGCCTTCGGTAACGTTTCTGTATACTGTAAAAATTAAAAATCCAAACACACCCCATTTCACAAAATGGATGTAGTCAATGGCAAGGCTTGCAATAGCAGGCGTTGTATCGAGCTTTAAAATAATGGCATCTGCTAAATGGGCAATACCAAAACCTGTAAAGCTTAAAATAGCGGTTAAATAAAGCGCTTGTTGAAAATAGTGGCTAATGCCTTTGCGATCATCACTGCCCGAAAACTGCGCAATAATACCAGTAAGCGCTAATAAAATACCTTGCAGAGCAAGTAATAATGGGTTCCATATTCCTGTTGCAATAGAAAGTGCAGCTAAGTCAGTAGGGCTAACTTGGCCGGCCATAATTGTGTCGACTACCGACATTAAAATAAGTGTAACTTGTGCTAAAAAAACGGGTAAGGCTAGGGAAAGTAAACGCTTGGCTTCCCAATTGCAAAAGG
>NZ_JACJDN010000706.1:0-1921 GCF_014163565.1 Pseudoalteromonas sp. SR45-5
AATTGCGCCGTAATAAAACAAGGCAAATTTAGCTAAGAAATAAAGATTCCACGCTCCTAAACCTGATAATTTCACTGCTCATCCTTCTTTTTTTTATTCGGTGTATAAGGTTCAAGTACTTCGTGTTTAAAAGTAAGCTTGTAATAATATGTTTTTACTCTGGCCAATATTTGAGTTGCCGACATACAAAGCACAATACCGACTATAATTGCCAAAATAACGGTAATAAAAAGCTGATTAATACTCATTGGTTAAGCCTTTAATCTCATTACAAATGACACAGCATCGGGGCGCGCATCATTTGTAAACTCAGGTGTGTCTAACGACTCAGTAATCCCTTTTGACACACCGGGTTCAAACTTATAGCTATCATTCTCTGTTAACTGTTTAGAATAATCAGTAACATGTTTACCGCTATAAAGCCGCCTTAATTGCTTACATTCTTGCTGTATATGAAAATGATCTGAAATAACATTTTGCTGCACAAAAAAGTCACTCGTTTGTAGCTTGAATAAATGCTTAATTGCATTATTTACGTCGTTCTCTCTACACGCATGCAAGTACAAATACACGGTGTTATTTGCAAGGCTAAATACATCCCCTTCACGCTTAATATGAAACAAGTGTAAAGGGTGAATGGGCTCTATGCGGGGTAGTAACTCAAGCTTAACCAACACGCCGCTAACACCCAGATTAACAGCCGAGTCACTATGAACCTCTACTTGGCGCGTAAATTCATCAAAAGGTAAATAGCCTTTAGAAAACGTATTTTCAGTATATTTCAGAACGTGCTCGACAGATGGCGGTAACGGTCTAGAAAATTGAAACCCTTGAATAGATTGAATTTGAGATAATAATCGCGAAGGTTCAGAAAAGCTATACAAAATAAGGTTAACGCCTAAAGTTAAAAATAAACATTCATCTTGATGGCGAATAACGCCATCAACATTTTGTACTACCAATTTCAACCAACGACCGCAGCTTTTTCTGAGTTCAAAGCACTGTTTACCAAGCAGTACTAAATCTGTGTAACGCGTAACAGCAAACACCAATGTTGCCGCTTTTAATTTGGGGCCTTTGTCAAACAGTTCATTATTGTCTTTTGCGGTATAATAATGCGTAGGCAATTTTGTACCGATTGGTACCGCGCTTTGCACTAACCAAACATCGTCCTCATCTGGAAAATGCGAGCCATTGAATACTTTTAGATCGTTTACAGTTCCCTCTTGTACCAAAAACTGATTATCTTCAAGCGAAAGTTGAAACTGCATATCAGCAAATACACCCGTAGTGTGATGCCAATAATCGTACTCTAAAACGCGGGTAGCGGAATCATTATCTACAAAAATTAATCCATCAAAAGATTTATTAAGCTGCCTTATTAAAAATCGATAGTGTGTTACTTCTGGACCAGATAACAAAAATAATAAGGTAACCCCTGTTTTTTTTGCAAACTCACTGTAATCGTTCATTATTGCTTTTGTGCTAGCTTCGGTTGCTGCACTAAGTAGCTCTGTATTGAAGTGAATAAACACTAGCGCATTTTTTAATTTTTTATACGCGCCTATCTCTTTAATTATACCTTTGTTTATTCGCTCTATTGAGTAATGCTGTGTCTCAGATGAGAGAGAAAATGGATGAACTTTACTACGTTTGTACGCAGTATTAATTGCTGCAGAAAATGACGACTCAAAAAAAGATTCAACGTCTTGAGAAACAATGTAAATATCGTTTGCGCAATTTTGGTTAATTGCATGTAAAGCAAATTCAACTACAAAATTGTCTAAAGGCGCTAAAACAGCATAACTTGAAGCCGATTTTAACTCTTTTGCAGCCGGCTCTAAACCCGTTATGTTAAAGTTATGCACTTAAAACGTCCTCAAAAAAATACTTTTTTACTAGTTTTACCCGCTATTCTATA